>CAZARO010000825.1:0-3409 GCA_964487165.1 uncultured Solibacteraceae bacterium
AACCGGCGACCAACAGCTTGGAAGGCTGAGACTCTACCACTGAGTTACTCCCGCTGGATTCCATCCCATTCTAGCAAAACGGAATAGTATGCTGAATAGATGCGCTATTGGGTGATCGCAGTTGCCGTTCTGGCCTCCATTCCAGCGCGTGCCGACTCGCGCTTTCGCATTACCATCATGCCCCGCCCCGAATTGCCGCCCGGCAAAGGACAGTGCGACATCCGCCTGCAGGTGGATAACGAGGTGGAAGTCACGGTGCGGCGCGACATGGTACTGGTCCACACCCTGTCGGGCGAGGACGCGCGCGACGACGGGTCGGATTGCAATGCCCCGCTTCCCGATCACGACGTTCGCGGCTTCGCTCTGCAAACGGTCGACAGCCGCAGCGAGATTCGCGTGGTGCAACAGCCGTCGGCGCGCAACGATTTCGCGCTGGTGGTGCGGATTGTCGACGCGGCCGCCGGGTTCGGACGCTACCGCTTCCGCCTCACCTGGGACTCCTCGGCCGGCACCTTGCCGCCGATCCCGGCCCCGCCCGCTCCCGCGGCCGACAGTCCGCCGATTCGCCAGCCGAACGACGCGCGCCCGCCCGTGCCCGATGGCTTCGTGTGGAACAACGCCACGACGTACCACGGGCATGGCTTCGGTGAATCGAACCTCGACGAGCAAAGGCATCGGCTCGGCGACGTGCGCGTGGATATCGACCTGGGAGGCAAGATCGTGGTCTCCTTCACTCCCGCACGTCCGCGCGGTATGCGTGGGGCTCCGCGGCTGGTGCTCTTCAACGGCTCGGTGATGACGCGGGAAGGGTCGCGCATCCGGGCCGACATGGTCAGTGAGGACCGCCGCCTGCACGGGACCATGACGGTATCGGTGGACAGCAGCCAGAACGTCAACAGCATCTCCATGAACGCCACCGACGGCCAGTCCCATCTGCGTCTGACGTGGGACCGCAATTAGGGGAGGATGGCCAAGTGAGGCAGGTTGGCAACGTTGGCAACGTTGGCCACCCGCCCGGTCCGCACCATCGATAGCGGCATTGCCGAGTTGCCAACCTGCGCCACTCTATTCCTCGCGCAGGGCGGCGTTGGGGTCTATGTTGACGGCGCGCCGGATGGGGCCCCAGGTGGCTGCCAATCCCGTGACCAGCATGACCAGCGCCACCGCCGCGAAGTTCAGCGGATCGCCGGGCCGCAACCCCGGCACCAGGAAGATGGCCAGCGGCTTCGACACCAGCAGCGCCACCAGCAGTCCGGCCGCGGTGCCGGCGAGCGTGACGCGCGCGGCATCCCAGAGGACCATGCGCGCGATCTGCCCCCGGCCGGCGCCGATGGCCGCGCGTATGCCGATCTCGCGCGACCGCCGCGCCACCGAATACGCCATCACGCCGTAGAGGCCCACGGTGGCCAGCAGCAATCCGAGAATGCCCGTGGAGCCCATCAGCAGCGCCCCGATCTGGCTGGGCAGGAACGCCAGCCCGATGCTGGCGTACATGGGATTCACCTCCACCCCGGCCATAGGCTCGATACGATGCAGGGTGCGGCGGACGGCCTCCAGTTGCAGCCCGAGCGGAATGGCGGAACGCACCACGAAGTCGATCTCCTGGCGATTGTTGTCGATTTGGGCCAGCGGCTCGTAAAGTTGCGGCTGGGGCTCCTCGCCGATAGTCATGGTCTTGGTCCCTTCCGCCACGCCCACTATTCGGTACGGCGTCTTGCCATCGCTGCCCCACAGGAATACGGTGCCCAGCGGCTGCCGGCCGCCCAGATATCGCCTGACAAACTCGGAGTTCACAATTGCGACCTGTCCGCCGCGGTCGGCCGGCGAAAACGTCCGCCCCTGGAGCAGCGGGATGTCCATGGCGCGGAAGAACTGGGGCGTCACCGCATTCCAGTAGAAGAACGCTTGTACGGATTGGTTGTTATCCGGAAAAACCAGCCGGCTCCCGAAGCGCGTCCCGCCGTTAAAGGGAATCACGCGGGCGGCCGCGGCGCTTTCCACGCCGGGCAGTGCCGCCAGCGAGTCCACCACCTGATTGATGTAGGCGGCCTTCCGGGCACCGTCGGAGTAGGCGATGGGCGGCATATTTACATCCGCCAGAACGGTGTGGCGGACGTCGAAGCCGGGGCTCAGTGCGCTCGATGAGATGAGGTTGCGCAGGAAGAGGAAGCCGGTGGTCAAGACAATCACCGAGACCGCGATCTGGGCTCCTACCAGAATGCGCCGCAAACGCATCCGGCCTTCGCGATGCAGAGCCGGCGCGAGCGATTCCTTCAGCGATTGCCATGCCGGCAGAAGTCCGCAGGCCAAAGTGGCAAACGTGGTGAGAGCCGCGGCGTAGAGCGCAAGCCGCCAATCCGGCGAAATCTGCAGGCGAATCGGGGCAGGTACCGGCAGGTGGATCCGCGCCAGAAGAATGGCTGTCACCTGGGCGAGCGCCAGCCCCAGACCCGCTCCCAGAAGCGCCAGCAAGAGGCTGTCGGCGAGCAACTGCTGCAGGAGCCTTCCGCGGCCGGCGCCGATGGCCAGGCGGATGGCGAACTCCCGCCGGCGTGCCGACGCCCGCGCCAAAAGCAGGCTCGCCACGTTGACGCAGGCGATCAGCAGGACCAGCCCGGCGACCGCCAGCAGCAGGACGAAGAACACTCCCACGGTCTTCATTTCCTGCTCCGATTTCAGGCGTGCGTATCCCGCAATAGCGGAAACGCTCACTCCGTCGGCGTACTTGAATCGGCCGGGCATTTGCTGGTCCATGCGCCGGGCCACGGTCACTGCGCCGGCCGTCGCCGCCGGAATCGCCATGCCCGGTTTCAAACGCGCGTAGATGGCGAGAATCGTGGAATCCAGGTACCGCGGCAGATAAATGTCAGGCGAGATCCCGAAGCCTATGAGACCGCGATGGTGCTCCTGCAGTACGCCCACCACCGTACACATGCGCCCGTCGAGGTTGATGGTCCGGCCGATGGCTGACGGATCGCCCGCGAACTGCTTGCGCCAGAAGGCGTAGCTTAAGACGGCAACTTCATTCGGATCGTCAGCCGCGATGCCCCTGCCGTGCAGCATGGGAACACCGAGCGCGGTGAAATAATTCTTGGTCACGACGGCGCTGTAGACGGGATGTGTCTCCGCGCCGTCGTTAAAGTTGACGGAGGTTTCCTCATTTTCGCCGGCCACGTCGGCAAACAGACCGCTAGAAGCGAGGAAGTCGATTGCGGCAGGGGCGGAGTGGCTGCTGCCGCCGAGCCGGACGTATGCCAGCGACGCGGCATCGTGTACCGAAGGTTCGCTGAAGAGGAACTCGACGCCGAGCGAGAACATGGCGGCATTCACCCCAATGCCGAGCCCGAGCGACACCAGCGCGGTGAGCACCAGCAACGGACTGCGGCGCAATCCGCGTGCGGCGTAGACC
>CAZARO010000826.1:0-3404 GCA_964487165.1 uncultured Solibacteraceae bacterium
TCAGCGCCAGGCGGTTGCAGTACTCCGCTTCGTCCATGTAGTGCGTGGTCACGAAGACGGTGTGTCCGGTGCGCGCCAGTTCCCCAATCAGATTCCAGAACGTGCCTCGCGCAATGGGGTCCACGCCCGACGTCGGCTCGTCCAGAAATACCACCGGCGGATCGTGCAGGATGGCGCAGCCCAGCGCCAGACGCTGCTTCCAGCCGCCGGAGAGCGTGCGCGTCAGGCTGTCGCGCCGCTCCGTAAGACTGGCCATTCTGAGCACGTAGTCCTTGCGCTCTTGACGGCGTTCGCGCGGCACACCGTACATGCCGGTGAAGAAATCGATGTTTTGCTCCACCGTGAGATCGTCGTAAAGCGAGAACTTCTGCGACATATAGCCGATGTTGCGCTTGACGCTTTCCGGATCGGCCCCCACGTCGAAACCCGCCACCGAGGCCCGTCCCGACGTGGGGCTGAGCAACCCGCAGAGCATCCGGATGGTGGTGGATTTTCCCGCCCCGTTCGGTCCCAGGAATCCGAAGATCTCGCCCTTGGGTACCTGCAGCGACACGTGGTCCACCGCCACGAACGAGCCGAAGGTCTTCACCAGGTTGTCGAGGGAAACCGCCCAGTCGCTCATCCCGCCTCCAAAACGTCGGCCGCCTGAATGGTTTGCACGAATACCTTCTCCAGGCTGTCCACGCCGGCCGCCGCCTTCAGCCCCTCCGGCGTGTCGCAACGGATCAGTTTGCCCTTGTGCATCAGCCCCACGCGATTGCAGCGTTCGGCCTCGTCGAGGTATGCGGTGGTCATAAAGATGGTGATGCCGTCTTTGAGCAACTGGTACAGGATGGCCCAGAAATCGCGGCGTGAAACCGGGTCCACTCCGTTGGTCGGCTCGTCCAGAAAGAGAATCTGCGGGCGATGCAGCAGGGTACACATCAGCGCCAGTTTCTGTTTCATGCCTCCGGAGAGGCGGCCGGCCTGGCGCGAGCGGAACGGGTCCATGCGGGTCATGCGCAGCAGGTCGACCGTCAGCCGCTGGCGCTGCTCGCCCATGATGCCGAACAGGTCGGCGTAGAAATCCATGTTCTCCTGCACGGTGAGGTCGCCATACAGGCCGAATCGCTGCGCCATGTAGCCGATCTGGTCTTTCACCGACTGCGAATCGCGGGCCACGTCGAAGCCGGCCACGCGGGCGCTGCCTTCGGTGGGGTCGAGCAGGCCGCAGAGCATGCGCAGCGTGGTGGTCTTGCCGGCGCCATCGGGGCCCACCAGGCCGAAGATCTCGCCGCGCGGCACGGTGAGATTGAGGTGGTCCACGGCGACGATGGGGCCGAAGCGCCGGGTGAGATCGCGAGTTTCGATGATGGCTTCCATGATTCTTCCAGCGGTAGGGCGGACCCCCTGGTCCGCAGCCGACCCCCTGGTCGGCTCAGGAGCGGGTCCAGGGGGACCCGCGCGGACCAGGGGGTCCGCCCCACCAGGGACCTAGTTCAAAACAATCTCGCCGTCGGCCGGCATGTTGGACTTCAATTCGTGGCTGGAATTGTCCAGGTCGATTTTGATGCGATACACCAGCTTCACACGCTCCGTCTGGGTTTGAATCTGCTTGGGCGTGAACTCCGCCTCCGAAGCGATGAAGCTCACGTGTCCGGTATAAGACTTGTTCTTATACGAATCGGTGGTCACATGCACCACCGAACCGAGTTTCACTTTGCCCAGATCGGTCTCGTCTATATACCCGCGCAGCCAGGGATGCTCGATGTCGCCGATGGTCACCACGGTGGTGCCGGCCGAGAGAACCTCGCCGGGGTCGGCCGATTTCACCAGCACCACGCCATCCACGGGAGAAGTGGCGATGGTATCGGCGAGCTGCGAATCGATGAGCGCGATGGAAGCGCGGGACCGGGCGATTTCGGCGGTGCGGGTATTCAGTTCCTGCTCCCGCCGCTTCATTTCGAGCGCGTTGGCCTGCGCCATTTTGAGGGCGCCGCGCATGCGCTCCACCATCGCCTGCTGGGCGTTGATCACCTCGGCGCGCGGGCCGGCCAGCACCAGGTTCTGCCGCTCTTTGGCGGAGTTGAGCGCCGCCACGGCGGTCTCCCAGCGATTGCGGTATTGATCGAATTGCGCGGTAGAGATATCGTCGTCGCGGTGCAGCACCTGCGCGCGGTCCCAATCTTTCTTGGAGCGCTCCACTTCCGATTGCGCCGAATCGACGGCGGCCTGGGCGTCCAGTTTCTCCTGCGGGCGGGCGCCATTTTTCAGCTCGGCCAGGCGCGCTTCATTGGACGCCAGATCTCCGGCGCGCTGTTCGATATCGGCGGCGAGCGTGTCCTTCTGCCACTGGAGCGAAGTTTTCGCCTGCGCCAGCTGCGATTCGGCCGATTCCAGGCCGGCGACTTCGCGGTCGCGCTGGGCCACCAGTTGGTCGCGGTCGAGCCGTGCAATGACTTGCCCTTTCTTGACGCTGTCGCCCTCATCGACGGTGCGCTCGATGAGCCGCCCGGCGGTCTTGAAGGCGATGTTCACCTCCGTGAGCTCGATATTGCCGGAGACCACGATGCGGTTTTCGGGGGTCTTATTGGCTCCGCGATAGGTATAGACGCCGGCTGCGGCGACGGCTACCACGGCAAGGATGATTAAGATTCGCTTTTTCTTGTTCGACTCCGATTACTGCACCAGACTTACTGCACCAGACTGCGTACGCGGCCCATGGCCTGCGCCAGGTCGAGGCGCGCCACATTGTAGTTGTAGAGCCCGTCGATACGGTTTTCGCGGGCGCGCTCCAGGCGCGTTTGCGCGTCGGTGACTTCCAAGCTGATGGCCACCCCGGCGTCAACCCGGCGGCGTGCCTGGGTCAGTTCGTTATTGGCCAAATCCAGGCCCTCCTGGGCAACTTTCACCTGCTCGTCGGCCGACTGCAGACTGTCGAGCGCCAGCCGCACATCAAGCTCAATTTGTTCTTTAAGGTCATTGGTGCGGACCGTTTCGGCACGGTATTCCGACGCCGACTCCACGCGCCGCGCGTCGCGCCGTCCGCCATCGAAGATCGGCACCTTCACCTCGAACCCGACGGTTCGCGTGGGCACAGAATTGGTGAGCGAAGTGCCGATATCGCCGTAATCGCCGAAGGCCGCGAGCGACGGCAGACGCTCCAGCCGTGTGGCGCTGGCAGAGAGCCGCGCGTTGGTTTCGCGATCCTGCTGGGCTTTGAGATCGAGACGCTCTCTAAGAGCTTGCGCCTTAGCGGCCTCCATGGTGGTCGCGTCGACCGGGAGATAGCTCAACTTGTCGGTCAATTCGAGTTCGGTATCGAGCCGCATATTGATGGCGCGCAGGAGTTGCAGGTGGGCGCTGTGGCGGGCGTTCTGGGTCACCAGCAGGTGCTGGCGATCGTTAGCCAGTTGCACTTTGGC
>CAZARO010000827.1:0-3403 GCA_964487165.1 uncultured Solibacteraceae bacterium
ACCGGTCCGCTCGGTCCGGTGCCGGCTGCGGTTGAGGCGTCCCTGCGGGGCAAGAGCGTGGCCCTGGTCGGTGTTGCCGATGAGGAGGCGCAGCGGCTCTGTGGCGCGCTGGAACGAGCGAGCGCCAAGCCGCGATTGTTCGACGCCGCGCTGCGGCCGGACGCCGACGTCATCGGTTCCTGCAGCCTGGTGGTGGTGCACGTACGGCCCGCCACACTGGGGACGCACTGGCTCCATCCGCTCACCGTGGCGGAGTTGAAGCTGCCTCTGGTTCTGATCGGAGTCCGCGAGCATTTACTGGATCTCGATCCGGCGGTGCTGCCGCATGCCAGCGATCTGCTCATCGACGGCTGGCAGCCCGAAGAAGCGCTCATCCGGTTCAGCCATGCGCTGTCCCGCACCGCCCTGCCGAAGGCGACGCCGGCCGCCTTCGCGCCCGCCGACCCCGGAAAGCCGGCTTACGAAATGCCCATGGCCCGCGAGGTGGACCGCGAGCGTGAGGTCCTGCTGGCCGACGACGACCTGACGGTGCGTATGGTGGTGCGCGGCCTCATGCAGAGCGCCGGCATCAAGTGTCGCATGGCGTGCGACGGCACCGAAGCCCTGCAAGCCCTCCGCGACTGCCGTCCCACGGCCTGCGTCCTGGACGTCAACATGCCGGGAATGGACGGGTACGAGGTGTTAGCGGCGGTTCGAAGCGAAGGCATTCCGGTGCGAGTGATTCTGCTCACCGCCCGGCAACAGGAGGCCGACATAACTCGCGGATTTACCTTGGGCGCCGACGATTATGTCGTGAAACCTTTTAACCCCGCGGAACTGCTGGCCAGGGTAAAGCGCTATCTGTGACCGCGGGCTAAAGCCAAGGTTGAGGCCCGCGCCACCAAGATACGTCGATCCGCCTGGTGGGATGGGCCTCAGCCCGCCTCGCCGTCACGAGCCGAATTTCTCGGGCTTTGCTGCACGATGTCTTCAAGATGCGAAGCCGGAAAAATACGTGCGAACTCGTGAGTGGTTTGTTCGGGTTTGACGGCGTGAACGGCCGCCTGCAGGCACGATTGCCTAATGCCGCATAGTTTTCCCAAGTGCGAATCCTGCGGAAATCAAGTGGGGCAGGCCCCCTGGCCTGCGCGGGACGCTCTCGTCCCGCTGCTCGTGTGGATTCGGGCGCTTGAGCCGCGAAGAGGCCGACCAGGGGGTCGGCCGCGGACGCGGGCGTCCGCCCCACTATTTACGCAGATGCCCGAAATTTAGAAAACTATGCGGCATTAGGCACGATTGCCTGCCCCACGTGGCTTCTCGAGTTTTCAGGCTCCTTGGATTGCGCCGCAGGCGCGTCCGGGTGCTGAAGCTACCCCCTAAAGTCTTCCTCAATCCCGCCGATAAGCCCTGCATGAGGACTCTTCGACTGTTCGTGCTCCTGGCGCTGATCCTCGGTGGCGCTTGGGCGCAACGGGTCGGCGTTCCCACCAGCGATCTCGACAGTCTGAGCGTGGACGAGCTTTTCAGCGTGCAGGTGTCGTCGGTCGACCGCAAGTCGCAGGCGTTGGCCAAAGCGCCCGCGGCGGTATTCGTGCTGACCGCCGCCGACATTCGCCGCTCCGGCGCCACGTCGATTCCTGAGGCGCTCCAGGTGGTGCCGGGGCTCACCGTGCTGCAACTGGACGGCCGGTCGTGGATTGTGTCGGCGCGAGGCGGAGCGCGCCAGTATGCCGACCAGATTCTGGTACTGATCGACGGGCGTTCGCTCTACACTCCTTTTTTCTCGGGGATGATTTGGGACGCTATCGACGTTCCTTTAGACGATATCGAGCAAATCGAAGTGGTGCGCGGTCCCGGCGCGGTGATGTGGGGGCCGAACGCCGTCAACGGGGTCATCAATATCATCACCAAAAACGCGCGCAGCACCAAAGGGGGGCAGGTGTCGGTGGCTGGCGGCAACGAGTCGAACGATGCGCAAGTCCGTGTGGGCGCGGCTCCCAGCGATCAGATTGCCTGGCGGGCCTGGGGCAAATTCGATTACCTGACTCCGGCCTACGATTCTCCGGGCTATTACAACTTCAATACCCTCCTCATCTACCGGGCGCCCGCGATCCGCAACCTGGACTCAGGCAGCGGCAGAGTGGGATTTCGGGTCGACGGCCAGCCTACCGACAAGGATCGCTGGCTGATTGAGGGGGATCTATTTAAGACCGATCGCCAGGACCCTTTAGCAATTCCCATCTCTTACCCCACCATCCAGCAGGTACAAAGCCATAGCAGTTATCTGGGCGGATATCTTCAGGGGAGCTGGAGCCACACCACGTCGTCGGGTGGTGAAAACACGCTGCAGGTGTCTTACGACCGCACCGATCTGGATTATTACCTGGCCGGCGGCGACTTGAGCAACCTGAACGTGAACTACCAGTCGCGGCAGCAGACCAGCGATCGCAACGAGGTTTACTGGGGCGCCGGGTTCCAACAATATTGGGACGAAACCGAGCACACAGGCTGGCTCAACTATAATCCGGCAAAATCGACTTACCGCGCGGGCGACGTGGTGGGGCGCGACGAGTGGCAATTCATCCCCGGCCGCCTGATGGGGTCGGCCGGTCTGCGGCTGGATTACAACTCGTATCGCCAGTTCGAGTACCAGCCCAGCCTCCGCCTGCTCTACACGCCGGATAGCAGGCAATCGGCGTGGCTGGCGGCGTCGCGCGCGGTGCGGGCGCCCGACCGCGTGGACCGCGACATTGACGAATATGCCGGCAGCACGCAGGTGGTGGGATTAACGGACCAATTCTGGCTGATGGGAAACAAGGCCATGCGGTCGGAGGTGGAACGAAGCCTGGAAGCCGGCTACCGCTTCCAACGGAGCCAGAAGTGGTCTGTGGACGGGTCGATTTATTGGAGCTACTACGAGAGGCTGCGCGGGATAGAAGGTCCAAATATTCCGGCGCTCACTTTTCAGGAGGGGATTCCGGTACTCCTTGCCACTACGTATACGTGCAACTGCGGCGCGGGCCGTTCCTATGGAGCCGAAATCTGGGGCACGTGGCAGGTTCGTCCCGGCTGGCGGTTGAGCCCTTCGTATTCCTATCTGAATGAAAGCCGCTGGATACCCTCCTCGCGTTACCTACGATATTTCTGGGACGATACGCAAGTGGACCTGGCTCATCAGGGCGTACTGCGCGCGCAGCACGATCTCGCCCGGAGCCTGCAATTCGATGTGACCTTGCGGGCCAGATCGCGAGACGATGCCTTGTACCACATTCCCGGAGTGTTGTTGATGGATGCCCGGCTGGCGTGGCGCCCCTGGCACAGTGGGGAATTGAGCCTCACGGCAAAAGACCTGACCGGCCGCGAGGTGATGGAGGGCTATCCGGAGCTGTCAACCGTGGCCATACCGATTCGGCGGACGTACGTG
>CAZARO010000828.1:0-3403 GCA_964487165.1 uncultured Solibacteraceae bacterium
CGTGGATCGCCATTTTCTTCGTCTCCGCGCTGGTGATTTTCTTCGCCGGCTCGGCTCGTTATCTGCTCCCCATGGCTGCACCCATGGCGATGCTGGCCGCCGGGCTGCCGCGGCGATGGCTGGCCATCGGGTTCGTATGCCAACTGGCGCTCAGCCTGGGGCTCGCTGCCATGAATTACCAGCATTGGGCGGCGTACCGCGCCTACTCCGCGTCGCTCGGCCCCGTGATCGAAAATCATCGCGTCTGGGTGGACGACGAGTGGGGCCTGCGCCACTACATGCAGGAGCGGGGCGCCTTGCCTTTGCGCACGGCACAGCGCCTGCGCGCCGACGATATCATCGTCTCGAGCCAATTGAGCCATGCCGTGGAACCCACCGCGCTTCTCGCTCCGGCCGCGCCCACGCTCGTAATCCAACCCGCGATTCCGCTGCGTCTCATCGGGCTCGAGAGTCACTCGGGGTATTCCACCGCCGCGCTCGATCGCCTGTGGCCCTTCGGCGTTTCGGCCGGCGTGATCGACCGCGTGCGCACCAGTCGCGTGGTGGAGCGGCACCCCACCCTGACCTACATCGACATGACGTCGCCGGAAGCCAGGGACCAGATCGTCAGCGGCATCTGGCTCGACGACCATTGGATGTCGGCCAGCGGCGTGGCGATCGTGAAGAGTCCGCCCGCCGCCATGCCGCTACAAGTGAATTTCTACATTCCCGGCGATGCCCCGGCGCGTCACGTCTCGCTGCTGGTGGATGGGCAGGAGATTTGCGGTACCACGGTGACCGCGCCCGGTCCGGGGCAACTGGTCTGCCCCGGGCCGGTGGCGCCCGCGGGCCCGACGGCGATGATCGAAATCCGTGTGGATCGTACCTTCCGTGTACCGCCGGACGAGCGCGATTTGGGGATAGTCCTGCTTGGCCTGGGGTTCCGGTAGTATTCTGGACTAAGGAGAGTTCAACTCATGTCGTGCGGTAGCAGCGGCTTCAACCAGATCAATAACGCCATCCGCCCCGGCGCGCGCAAGGTGTTTTGCGTAAAATTCCAGCGCGAAATGGAGGGTCTGGACGAGGTCCCGTTCGAAGGCCATCCGCTGGGACAGAAAATCTACGATAACGTGTCGAAGGAAGCCTGGAAGATGTGGGTGGAGCATATGAAAATGCTCATGAACGAATACCGCCTCAATCTGGGCACCGCGCAGGCGCAGGAATTTCTCATTCAGCAGATGGACAATTACTTTTTCGGCGAAGGCGCGGCGTTGCCGCCCGATTTCGTGCCGCCGAAGACCAAAGCGTAGAACAAGATTGCCAATCCGCCTGGACAAAGCTGAAGCTAATCCCACGTGGGGCATGATTCAAAGCTTGCCTGCCAGGCGACAGCCCGGCCTGGGGCGAGCCCCGCTTGCCTGGCAAGCCGAAGCATGTCCCCCGAAAAAGGCCAAAGTCCAGTGCCCGGCCTGTTCTTATTTCACTTGTCCTTCGGCGCCACGGGCAGCCAGAATGCCCACTGATCCTGATCCGCAGACGAGGTGGCTTCCGCAATCGGCCGCAGCACAACCTGCGCGGGCTGCATGGGATATCCGCCGGGAAAATAAGTCAGCCGGAAATGCGCCACCGGGACGCTGATGGGAGTGGCTGACGCGGTTGGCGGCGCGGCATCGAGCTTCACGTCTCCGGGAGCAAGCTTCACGGTGTTTTCGGTGAACGGCTCGTCGAAAAAGCGCGGCGAGGCAGCCTCGTCCACGCCGAGCAGCCAGGGTCCGTGGAAAATCGAGACCATGAGCTGATGTTTGCTGTCCGCGACCGCGCGCGTGCGAAAAGCGTAGCGGAGCTTCACCGTCTCTCCCGCCTTCCAAACTCGGGTGACCGGAGCATAGCCCTCATGCGGAATCGCCGGAATCTTCTTGCCTGCCTCGAAAATCGATAATTCCGATGCCCATTCCGGCACGCGCACCTGCAGAGTTCGTGGCGCGGCGCCCGCGTTTTCGACGGTCAGCGCGATCGAGCCGTCCCGCTCCAGCGAAGAGTCGGCCCGCATGCGCAGGCTCGACGTCTCGCCGATTCCATCGACCGGAAGGTCGTATGCCAGCCCCTGGGCATCGTTGTGGAACACCATTCGGCGGATGGCGTAGAAGGCGCGCGCGCCATGCAGCGTGCAGCACCACCAGGCGCGCGCCGCCGGAGTGGTCGTACCAGTAGGGGTGAGGACGTGGTGCCCGAAATCCCCGGTCTGGAATTGATTGAACGAGAATTCGTTGAACAACTCGCGTTCGGCCTGCGCCAGGAACGCCGGCCGGCGCGTGATCTGCCACAGTTCCAGACTCAGACGCAGCCAGTCGGCTTCCGAACAGCCCTCATCGCGCTCGATTTTGGGCGCGAACATCTCCGGCACGCCTCCTTGCCACAGCACGTTTCCGGAGTCCACGACCTGTTGCCATCCGCGCTCGGCCTGTTCCAGAAACTGCCGGTCATTGGTCGCGCGCCAGAGCGCCAGCACGCCGCGCAGAGAGGTCAGATAGCCGTGGCTATGCTGCGACGGATGAATTTCGATCTCCGCCGCGATTTGCTTGGCTAGCGTGAGGAAGCGATCTTCCTTCGTCACACCGTACAGATTCACCACGCCTTCGAGATTGCTCGTCCAACAGATATAGCCGACCGCGAACTTCTCGCGGTTGTATTTCTGGCGGACTTCGTTCCGCTGGAATCGCGGCGCCTGATCGACCAGAAATCCGCCTAAACGGCGCGCCGCCTCGAGGGCTGCCGGATCGTGCGTGAGCTGGTAATATTCCACCAACCCTACCAGCAGTCGTCCCTGTCCCCACAGCAGAGCCATGGCCTCGTCGTCCACTTCCTCTGAATTGAGACTCGCTCCGAAGTGGCCATCGGCCTTCTGCAAAGAGAGTACGTCGGCCACCGTGCGGTCGAGCGCGGGAGACTTGGCGCCCACGACCGCGGCGATAGAGAGCGCCTCTATGTAGCGCCCTGAGAGATCGCCGCTGAAGTTGGTGAAGCGGCGCGTAGCGCGCGGGATCACGTCGACGATCACGAAAGCCTCGTCGTATCGCGGAGAGCTCCCGTAGAGAATGCGATCCATCGTCAATTTGAGGCGCAAAGAAAGGTCGCCGCAAAAGGCCGGCGCGGTGCAAAGCAGCAAAATCAGGGTCCGCATGGACCCATGATTATAGCGACAGGACGTAGGACGTGCTTACTCTTCGTCGAGGGCGGCGCTTAGCGAAACCTTCATCCCGGGATCAATCTCAGAACGGCTCGTTCCGAAGGACATCTCACGGGCGGACCTCGCGGGGCGCGAATGTTGTGGAATGAGACCGAGCCATCCGGTACATCGTACGGCCAATGTTCGAAATCTTCGCGCGCCACCGCGATTTTTCCCGCACCCAAGCCTCCCGACGCC
>CAZARO010000829.1:0-3401 GCA_964487165.1 uncultured Solibacteraceae bacterium
GGCTTCGGTGGGCAGGAGCGTCCCGGCAGGATGCGGCGCGTGGCCATCCGTCCCCAGTTCCATTTCCTTCTGCAGAGCTTGCAGCGCGGTGAGCATCTCGCGAGCCGTCTGATAGCGCCCCTCGCACTGTTTGGTCATCGCCGTCGAGATGATCCGGCTCAGGCCGGGCGGCGCCGCCGGCGCGACCCGCTCCAGCGGCGGCGGATCGGTCTTCAGGATCTCCGCCAGCACATCGCTATGGGTGGCTCCGTCAAACGGCGCTCGGCCGGAGACCATCTCGTAGAGCACCGCGCCCAAACTGAAAATGTCGCTTCGGCCATCCACGGTTAACCCGCGCACCTGTTCGGGGGACATGTAGCGCGCGGTTCCCACCACCATGCCCGGTTGCGTGGTGAACTTATCGGTCGCGTCTTGCAGGCCCGGATTCTCACCGCTCGGTGGCTCCACCAGCTTGGCGATTCCGAAGTCCACCACCTTCACCAGGCCGTCTTCCCGCACCATCACGTTCTCCGGTTTAATATCCCGGTGGGTGAGCCCCACGGAGTGCGCCGCGTGCAACGCCGCCGTAATCTGCACCGCAATGGCAACGGCCTCCTTGGGCTCGATTGGGCCCTCGCGGAGCCGCTCGCGGAGGTTCGGGCCGTCCACAAACTCCGAGACAATGAAGTGGATTCCGTTCTGTTGATCCACCTCGTAGATGGTGAGAATGTTGGGATGGTTGAGCGCCGATGCGTTGCGCGCCTCCAGTTCGAAACGGCGCAGGGCGCGCTCGTCGTAAACGGAGTTGGCGGTCAGCGTTTTGAGGGCCACCTTACGGCCCAGCTTGCTGTCGCGTGCGAGGTAGACTCTTCCCATTCCGCCGGAGCCCACCAGGGAAACGATCTCGTAGTGCCCCAGCCGGCTGCCGGGCGCGAGACGAGCCTGGCTTGCGGTCCACTCGCCGGCCGCCTGACGCAGTACTGCCCCGAAGAATTCGCCGCTCTCGTTGGCCGACGCCAGCAGCGACTCCAATTCCGGCCGCAGTTCCAGGTCTTTGCCAGTCAATCCCGCCAGGAAGCCCGGGCGTTGGTTCTCGTCGAGTTCCACAGCCTGCTCGAACAGTTGCTCCAGGCGTTTCCAACGTTCCGGGCTGGGGTCGGGTGCCATGGGCGAACGAATGGGCCGCTACCGTGCCACCAGTTCTTTGTGAAGCCACGCCTTGGCCATGCGCAGTTCGCGGTGCACGGTAGCGGCAGAGATCTGGAGGGCTGCCGACACCTCCTCGTAAGTGAGGCCGCCGAAAAATAATAATTCGATCACATCGGCCTTGCGTTTATCGAGCTCCGCCAGCCGGGAGAGCGCTTCGTCGAGATCCAGAATTCCCGCGGGCGTCTCCGGGGACACGAGCACGGCCTCGTCCAGAGTCAGCTTCTCCGCGCCGGCTCCCCGTTTTTGCCGGTTCAGCGAGCGCGCATGATCCACCAGAATGTGGCGCAGCAGCCGCGCCGCCACGGCGAAGAAATGGACGCGGTTGTGAAACGCAACGTCGGAATGCACCAACCGGACATACGCTTCGTTGACCAGCGCGGTGGCACGCAGTGTGTGCGCCCGGCCTCCCGAAGCCAGGCAGCGCCCGGCCAGCGATCGCAATTGATCGTAGACCAGCGGCATCAACTGATCGAGAGCCTGTTTGTCCCCTGCGCCCCACTGCTCCAAAAGGCGCGTCACCACCTGCTGGTCCGGCGCCATTTCGCCACCTCCGGCCTACGAGCCTTCCTGATAGTATCTCTCGCGCGGGGTCCGGATGGAAACGGGGTCGACACCGGATGGGGCACAGCGTGCGTAACGGCACGAATGGGGGGCGGCGTTATCTAAAGCTCGCCGGTCAGGGCCAAGATCGCCTTGTAGTCCCGCTCCGAAAGCCGGAACCTGGCGGCGCGAAGTTGATAACCCCCTCTCTGACACTCCCGATCATTCCTTTTCGCTTGGCATCGATGTAAATCGCGATGGTCGGGACCACTCGGAGTCCATGGGCTCGCGCCTGAATGACCGCCGCCCGGTCGTCGATCAGCGATATCGGCTGACAATTCCTCCGCGAGCCGAATTACTTCAGTCTCCCCCAGATGCAATCTTCGGCCCGCCGCATGGATAGATCCTACGGGAACTCGAAGCGGTGTCACTCGCAGCCATCCCTGAGCAACCGCCTGGAGGGCGGCGGGCTGAACGGGAAATCCGCCGCCTTGCCCCACGGTCTCCGTCCATACGGCCGGCGGAACATGGATCTCGCCAAAGAGTTTGCGGAGTAGCTCAAAATCCCCTAGGGCGGCCAGATAGATCAGGGGACTGCTATTGGAGGCAACGATCATCTCATCAGTGCGGGAGCGCCGACGGCGGCATGCGTTCCTGAATCTTCTCCAGGTCAGAGAGGTCTTCGGCCAGGTCGTCGGAGGTGTAGTCGTATTGTGGAATGTCGCGTTTGCGCGCCAGTTCCATGAACTCAATCCTGCTCAGACCCAAATCCTGGGCTGCATCAGCCGAGGAAATACGGCGCTCGTCGAAGAGCCGCAGAACTGCAGCTTCGAGAGCATCGCGGCGAAGGCGCTCCTTGGCGCTCTCGTCTATGGACCCCTCGGGGATCGGAATGTCCACTACAATCTTCACGGCAATCCCATTGTATCGGAGCGTGGATAAAAATGTAGATCCAGCCCCAGATCACAGTCTCCAAGATGACTGTGACGTGCTTGTTACTGACGTGTCACTTCGTCTATCTTCTTCTGAAGTTCGGCTGCAACTTCTCGGTCGGCGACGATCCAAATGCCAATTTCGCTCTCAGTGTACTTCTTAACAAGAATCGTCACCGAGGTTGCCTTGCCCTTGTACGCAGTGTCCAGCGGAGTTGCTAACTGGTCTTTGCCTGGTGGTCGAGTTTTCAGCCATTGTTCAAGATCCTGAATCTGTGAATCGCTGAAACTACTTTCAAAGAGCGGTTTGAATGATTCCAGCAGTCGTGACAGCTTCTTCGTTTCCAGGTCGCAAGATGCCTCGCCAAAGCCGGGGTATGGTTGCCGGTTCAGTCTCCTCACGAACAACTGCCGTTTCTGATCGAAGGACACTTCTTCATGATTCCAGAACCAGTCGCCGTGCCCCGCTTCCCAAGTAAACCTCCAGTAACCTGGATGAATCGGTTCCGTTGCGAAGATCCGTGGAACCCAGGTAGATAGATCGGGCCGGTGTTTGCCTTCGAGGGTTTCGACTTGGTATTGCATGGCTTCGTCGGTTGCGGGGCTGTACCCGAATACACTTGTGTCTACATTTCCGCAAGAAAACGGATACTGAAAGAGCGCAAATTGGCCTATAACCCGTTCACCTGTCAAATCTCGCAAATACAGAATCCTCGGCGTGCCTTCCTGCTTAGCGTTTGG
>CAZARO010000830.1:0-3400 GCA_964487165.1 uncultured Solibacteraceae bacterium
TTACTTCGGCCCTTTGCTATGCCAACGGATAGTCTTCAAAGAGCCAAAGCCGAGCAGGCGGCCTTTCAGGCCGCCGCCGAATCTGAACAGACCACTCACGAGTTCGCAAGTATTTTCTCCGGCTTCTTGTCTCGCAGGCATCGTACAGCAAAGCCCGAAAAAGTCCGACTCGTGACGGAGAGGCCGGCTGAAAGCCGGCCTTCGGCGGCCTGAAAGCCGGCCTGCAGCTAGGATTGGCTGCCCCACTTAGCTCCCATAGCAGGTTTTCGCCCGTGCCCCACGTGCTGCGGCGAACTGAGAGCTTGTACCTTCTTCACCCCACCAGATTGCAGCGTGGGCATTTCCACTTGGTGCCCATCGGCCGGGACGGGTGCGCGATGCGTGCCGGAGGGTTGAAGTCGTGGTACAGCGTACACTCCTTTTCGTACGCTTCCTGCGCGGAGGGGTAATACTCGAATTTGAACCGCTTGTACTTGCCGACGCGCTCCTGCAGACTGGCGTTCACGTCGGTGTCCGACCGGCCCACATAGGTGATGTGGAACGCGCCGGTATCGTGCGATTGATCGAGCGCGTAAACTCCCGGGGACTGCTGGCCGACTGCTGCGTCAATGTCGGGTTTGCTCATTGGAAAAGGACCGTTCAGACCGGTTTCTGCCATAAAGTTAATTGTCTTCTATCTGGACGAGGTTTGGGGACTTCCGATAGCATGCCACAATAGGAATATGCAGGAGGGTTTCTCCGCGCTCCCGGACAGCCGCGTTCCGCGCCGCGCCTTTTTCTTCATGCCATTCGCCTTCGTGGGGCTGGCGGCGTTGGGCCTGCGCAAAGAGCACCCCGTGCCCGATGCTCGATCCCGCGGTACGGGCGCCGGCATCGATATCGTCGTCTTCTCCGATAATGGAAGCAAGAGGGAGACTGTCCACGTGAACAAGATTGTGAAAAGCGATGCCGAATGGAAGGCCGAACTGACGCCCGAGGAGTTCGCCGTGGCGCGCAAACACGGCACCGAACGCGCCTTCACCGGGCGATATTGGAACAATCACGAGCCGGGGATTTATCGCTGCGTGTGCTGCGGCACGGAACTGTTCCGCTCCGACGAGAAGTTCGATTCGGGCACCGGATGGCCGAGCTTCAGCGCCCCCGCGGCGGAAGAGAACGTCGACACCGAAACGGACAGCAGCTTCTTTATGGAGCGCACCGAAGTATTGTGCGCCAAGTGCGATGCCCATCTGGGGCACGTTTTCCCGGATGGCCCGGCCCCCACGGGCGAGCGCTATTGCATCAATTCGGCGGCGCTGCGTTTTGAGCCGAAGAAGTAACAAGGGGTGCCTAACCTAAGAACCGCTCCCTGTGGTCGCGGCTCGGTAACAGGCACACTGATTCGGTGGCCGTGACTCGTGCTCCCCAAAAGGGCTAAGCATCCGGTGACACCGGCGGACTCCATCTGCGATATCATGGCGCTAAGAGCATTCATTCCGGAGAGGAGTATTTTTATGACTCGTCGCGAATTGCTGGCGTTGATCGCCGCTACACCCCTGTTGAAGGCCGACACCCCGACGGCCCCGGTAGCACCCGTTTCCATCGCCAAATGTGCGTCCTACGACGACGTTACCGGCAAACTGGATACCATGTTCGATCAACTGGGCGGCCTCGGCAAGCTGGTCCGTAACAAAACCGTCACCATCAAACTCAACATGACCGGCGGACCCACCAACCGGATGCATGGCATGGATCCGGGCCACACCCACATGGTGCATCCCAAGGTGGTAGCGGCAACGGCTTACCTGATGGGCCGCGCGGGCGCCAAACGCATTCGCTTCGTGGAAAGCGCCTGGGGTCCAAGGCTGCTGGAAGATTCCATGCAAGCCTCGGGATTCAATGTGAAGTCGCTGCAGACGACAGCCAACGGCATCGAGTTCGAAAACACCAACATCCTGGGGCAGGCCAAGCAATATTCGCGCTTCAAGGTGCCCAATCCTTATATGTACGCGGAGTACGTGCTCAACCACTCCTACGCCGATACCGATGTCTTCGTTAGCCTGGCGAAGTTGAAGAACCATGCGGAATGCGGCGTCACGCTTTCCATGAAGAACTGCTTCGGCATGGTTCCGGTATCTATCTATGGAGACGACGCCGGGGTGGACGAACCGAACGAGAATGCTTCCCAGGGGCGGGGCGCGGTGTGTCATGTGGGGCGGCGGCAGCCGGCCAAGATCGCGCCCGCGGAGTTGCATCCGGGCGTCAGCAATTCGGCCGGATACCGCGTATCGCGCATCGTGGCGGACCTGGCGGTGGTGCGGCCGATCCATCTGGGAATCATCGACGGGGTGGAGTCCATTGCGGGCGGCGAAGGTCCGTGGAACTCCGGCGTCCGCGTGGTGAAACCGGGGGTCATGATCGCCGGCCTGAATCCGGTGTGTACCGATGCGGTTTCCACCGCGGTGATGGGTTACGATCCGCGCGCCACCCGCGGTACGAAGCCGTTTCCCCACGCCGACAACACCATGCTGCTGGCCGAAGCGGTAGGAGTGGGCAGCGCCGACCTGAAGCGCATCGACGTGCGCGGCGTCCCCATCGAGCAGGCAGTCTATCGCTACGAAGTGTAGTAGATGACCGCTCGCAAACGGGCCCGTCGGTCCTACAGCGTCTTCCGGCTGGAGAGCTGGGAGTCGTTTCTGGCGCTGGTTACCAAGCCGCCATATTCCAACTGGGCCTTCCGCGGCGAACGCGACGAACGCTGGCCGCTGTACAGTTCGCTGTCCCGCTATCTGCGAAATTTCGGCGTGGCGCAGGAGGCGTGGCCGTCGCAGGAAGGCCGCATTCTGCGCATCTTCAAGCGCAAGGCGCATCAGTTTCTCGACAAGCCCCCGGACGCTGACGACGATTTCCAGTGGATGGCGCTCATGCAGCACCATGGAGCGCCCACCAGGCTGATCGATTTCACCTGGTCGCCCTACGTGGCGGCCTTCTTCGCGTTGGAGCGAACGCTGGCCGATGGCGTGGTGTGGGCCATGAATCCGGCGCGCGTGGATAGCAGCCGGAACATCAAGCGGGTCCGTGTGGATCCGCGCATCCACGGCAATTTTTCGCGCTATTTCCTCTCCGGCGATCGCCGCTTCATCTGGATGGGCGAACCCCATACCATGAATCGCCGCCTGATTGCGCAATCGGGAACCTTCGCGGTGCCCGGCGTGCTGGACGTGCCGGTGGAAGACATCCTGAGCGACTCCGATCAGCAGAACATCCTGGCGAAAATCGTGCTGGAGAATGCCGTTCGCGAAGTGGCGATGCGCGAACTGTACCGCATGAACATCACCTACGCGACGTTGTTTCCGGATCTCGACGGGCTGGCGAGGTCGATGCGGTACGAACTGGAATTTCACTGGGGCTACAATCCGCG
>CAZARO010000831.1:0-3399 GCA_964487165.1 uncultured Solibacteraceae bacterium
AGCTGACATGGAAGCGATTCAGCAAACGCTGGTAGTGGTGTTCGTGCTGGGCTTGTTGGGCGCGACGCTGTACTGGCTGCGCCGCCAGGGGGTGGCGCGATTCGGCGGGAAGGGCGTGGGCCGTGGCGCCGCGCGCCGTATGCAGAGCCTCGAACGCCTGTCGTTGACTCCGCAGCATTCGCTTCATCTGGTGAACGTGGGCGGCCGCGTGGTGTTGATCGCGGTCTCCCCAGGAGGTTGTTCCGTGTTGGATGGGGAGGTTCTTTTGCAGGACCGGCAGGTAGCGGGATGAGAGGGCGAGCGATCGGCGATCCTGCGGCGCTATCCACTGAGTCTGAAACTTTGAGAAGCCAAGTGGGGCAGGTTGGCAACCCCCCAGGCCGCCTGAAAGGCGGCCTGCAGCCAGGATTAGCTGCCCCACAGAGCACAGAAAGGCTTTCGACCCTACTGACCTGTTTCGGAACGAAGTTTCTCCCGCTACTCCTCGCCTTATTTACCGGAATCGCCCACGCCGCCGCGGCCGCCGCGCCGAAATCCACTTCCGTGATGGGCATTCAACTCTCCAAGGGCGGCGAATCGCTCAGCGTGCCGATGCAGATCGTCATTCTGCTCACGCTGTTGACCCTACTGCCCGCGCTGGTGATGTCCATCACGCCGTTCCTGCGCATCGCCATCGTCCTGCACTTCCTCCGTCAGGCCCTGGGAACGCAGACCGTCCCTTCCAACCAGGTGCTGGTGGGGATCGCGCTGTTCCTCACCATCCTGGTGATTTCGCCAGTGGCGACGGACATCTACCACCAGGGGTGGGAGCCGCTGCAAGACAACAAGCTCACCATGGACCAGGCCTTCGACGCCGGGGCGAAACCGCTCAAGGCGTTCCTGGTGCGCTTCGCCCGCGAGAGGGACGTCAAGCTCTTCCTGGAAATCACCAAGTCGCCCGCCCCGCACACTCCCGACGACCTGGAACTGCGCATTCTCATTCCGGCGTACATTCTCTCCGAACTGAAGGCCGGATTCCAGATTGGCGCGGTATTATTCCTGCCGTTCCTCATCATCGACATGGTGGTGGCTTCGGTAACGCTCTCCATCGGCATGGTGCAACTGCCGCCGGTGATGCTTTCGGCGCCCTTTAAAATTCTCCTGTTCGTGCTGGCCGACGGTTGGAACCTGGTGATCGGCTCGCTCATGAAAGGCTTCTACGTATGACCCCCGAATTCGCCATTCAGATTATCCGCGAGGCCCTGATGACGGCCTTCTGGCTGGCCCTGCCCCTGCTGACCGTGGGATTCGTGATGGGCATCTTCGTCAGCCTGGTACAGATTGTCACCTCCATCCAGGACACGGCGTTCAACGCCATCCCGCGCCTGCTGGTCTTCCTGGGCGCCTTCATGGTGGCGCTGCCCTGGATGCTCCACAAGATGAGCGCCTACACCGCCGGCATCCTGGGGGACCTGAGCCGCTATGGGCGGTAACCTGATCGTTTCCACGGCGACTCTTCTGGGCTTCCTTTTGACGCTGGCGCGGGTGGCCGGCGTCTTCGTTTTTGTGCCCATGCCGGGCATCGGCGGCGTGGTCAATCCGGCGCGCGTGATTCTGGCGTTCGGCATCACCGTCTCGTTGTTTCCGCTGTGGCCGCACATTACCGCGTATCCGTCGGCGGGCACCCTGGTCATGTGGCTCATGGTGGAAGCCGCCCTGGGAATCGGCATCGGACTCGCGGTGGCCTTCATCACCGAAGCCTTCGCGGTGGGCGCGCAGGCCATGAGCATGCAGGCGGGCTACGGCTTCGCTTCCACTTTCGATCCCAACACGCAGGCCGATTCCGGCGTCATCGTGGTCTTCATGCAGATCGTTACCGGCCTGCTGTTCTTCTCGACCGGTCTGGATCGCGAAGTGATTCGCGTCTTCGCCCACAGCATGGAGACGTATCCCGCGGGATCGTTTGTGCTGGCGCGCGGCCCGGCCACGCAGGTATTGACGCTGGGATCCACCATCTTCTCCACCGGCCTGCGGCTGGCCTTGCCGATTATCGCCGTCATGGTGATGATCGATATCGCCATCGCGCTGCTGGGCAGGGTCAACGCCCAATTGCATCTCACGGTAGTGGCGTTTCCCGTGAAAATGCTGATTTTTCTCACCATGGTGGGATGGGTGGCGCTGCTCTTCCCGGTGCTCTACCGCGCACAAAGCGGCGCCGCGCTGACAGTGGCGCGAGGCTTGATCGCGCGATGAAAAGCTATCGCCGCGCGGGTCGGGCATTCGGAAACTCGGTGGAAGAATGATTTCACCACAGAGACACAGAGGCACAGAGCGGCGAACCGCAACCAAGAGAATATTCACCACAGAGGCGCAGAGGCACGGAGAGAAACAAAGTCAAAACCGGAGGGCACAGAGGTGGCAGAGGCCACAGAGGCGCGATCCTCTGGGGGATCAGCGTCTCAGCACCTTCGGTTCGCGAGAATCGTCGCGGCCTGCGAAGATTCTGGCCGTTAGTAGTACAGAGGAGGGAGTTGCAAAATTCGCAGAACCGCTTGCTGGCGCGCGCGGCTCAGAATGGCGTCTCTGTGTTTGCCAGAGCCTACTGAGCCGCGACCGCGAGGGAGCGGTCCAAGAGGCCACAGAGAATCAGACTCGCGGGCTCGCTGCTCCGAAGCTGGGGGTGCCAGCTGAGAGCTGATAGCTGACAGCTAATAGCTAAAAATGGCCGACCAGCAAAAAACCGAACAACCCACGCAGCGGCGCCTGAAAAAAGCCCGTGAGGAGGGCAATTTTCCCACCGCCAGGGTGTTCGTCAACGCTCTGCAATTCGTGGTCTTTGTCTGGCTGCTGCGCTCCTGGGGCCCGACCTGGGTGCAATCGCTGCGCGCCAGCATGGCGTCGCTTCTGCAACATGCGCTCGACCCCCGTATGGGCACCTCCGAGGTAGTCGGGCTGGGGCTCGACCTGCTCAAGCACCTGATGATTCCGCTGGGGATTCTGGGCGCCGCCATGATCTCCATCACGGTGGCCATCCAGTTCGGCGTGACCCGCATGGGAGTCAGCCTGAAGAAGGTGATGCCCGATTTCACCCGTTTGAATCCCGCGTCGCGCCTCAAAGAGCTGCCCCGCCAGAACCTGCCGTCGCTGCTGCAGGCCGTCGTCATGATCCCCGCGTTCGGGGCTGCCGTCTACTATCTGGTGGCCGATAATCTCGGCAGCTTTCTGACCCTGCCCTTGCGCAGCGTGCCGGATGGCCTGAATGTAGTGGCGGGCTCCATCCAGACGCTGTTGTGGAAAGCGGCCCTGGTCTTCATCGTGTTCGGTGCCGTGGACCTGCTTCGCCAGAAGCGGCGCTACCAGAACGACCTCAAGATGAGCAAGCAGGACATCCGCGACGAATTTAAGGAAGTGGAAGGTAAT
>CAZARO010000832.1:0-3398 GCA_964487165.1 uncultured Solibacteraceae bacterium
GTGGACACGTGCTGCAGCGTGTCCATCTGGCGCTTCACCTTGGCGTTCACCTGCTGGTTGCAGTGGCCCACGCTGACCGTGACGATGCCACCGAGGAAATCGAGGTACTGGCGGCCATCGGCATCCCAAACGTACTGATCCTTGGCGCGCGCCACCACCAGAGGTTCCTCAAAGAAGTGGAATACCGCGGGAAACAGGTACTCTTTATTGGCAAGAATGATTTCGTCTTTGGTCATAACCTAAGCCTTCAGTCCCTAAGCCTTCACTCCCTAAGCTTTCACAAGGGATCCGTACATATCGGGACGGCGGTCGCGGAAAAACTGCCAGGTCTTGCGTACTTCGCCGATCAGGTCGAGGTTCAGATCGGCGGTCAGCACTTCGTCCTTGTCGCGCGAGGCTTGGGCCACGAACTGGCCGCGGGGATCGCAGAAATAGCTCGATCCGTAGAACTCGCCGATGTTCCACGGCGCCTCCACGCCCACGCGATTGATGGCGCCGATGAAATAGCCGTTGGCCACGGCGTGCGCCGGCTGTTCCAGCTTCCACAGGTACTCGCTCAGGCCGGCGACGGTGGCCGAGGGGTTAAAGACGATCTCCGCGCCGTTCAGGCCCAGGGCGCGCGCACCCTCCGGAAAATGGCGGTCGTAGCAGATGTAGACGCCGATCTTGACGAAACCCAGGTCGAAGACCGGAAACCCCAGGTTGCCCGGGCGGAAATAATATTTCTCCCAGAAGCCCGGCGCCACGTGGGGAATGTGCGTCTTGCGATATTTACCCAGGAAGGTGCCGTCGTTGTGGATCACCGCCGCGGTGTTGTAGTAAATGCCCTCCTGCTCCACCTCGTAGACCGGGACAACGAGCGCGACGTGCAGCTCACGCGCGAGGTCCTGCATCAGCTGGATCGTCGGGCCGCCGGGAACCGGCTCGGTAAAGTCGTACCACCGGGTAGTCTGCTCGGCGCAGAAGTACGGTCCGTAGAAAATCTCCTGCAGGCATACGATTTGCCCGCCGGCGGCGGCTGCCTGGCGGATGTAGGCGACGTGCTTATCCACCATGGCCTTCTTGGTGGCTTCGAGCGAAGCATCCGGAGGCGCGGCGTTGGTTGCCTGAATCAAGGAACAGCGGACAATGCGCGACATGAACCCTCCCGGCCGTCAAGGAACACATCACCCTTCGGTCTGGCGACCGCAAAAAAAACGGCGATGGGGCTTATTATGAAGCTTCCGGACGGGTAACGCAACCGCGGGGGCCGGTTCGGGGCCAAGTCGATGGGGTGCTTCGCAGTTTTTGGGGTTCCCGCGTAGTATTCAAGCCCCGCTACCGCTCCCTAACGGTCACGGCTCGGTAACGATTGCGGCCGGTAACTGCTTCAAACGCGCGACGCCCAACCTGAGCCGTGACCGTGAGGGAGCGGTAGCGGCCATTCGTGCCCTTGACGAATCAACAATGGTAGATCCACTATGGTAGACAATCTGCTATAGTGTACCCATGCCGGACCGCATCGAGCTGCTCCAGGGGACTCTCGACCTCCTCATTCTCCAGGTGCTCCGCTGGGGGCCGCAGCACGGCCACGGCATCGGGCAGGCCATCCGTTCCCGCTCCCAGGAGGTGCTCCAGATCGAGCACGGATCCCTCTATCCCGCACTGCATCGCCTCGAAAAGCAGGGCTGGCTGGAGTCGGAATGGAAGATCTCGGAAGCCAATCGCCGCGCCCGATACTACAAGCTCACGCCGCGGGGAAAGCGGCAGTTGATCGAAGAACAATCCCGATGGAAACAACTGGTGCGCGCCGTGGCCCGCACCATGAAACCCGTGAAGGAGTAGAAATATGTGGCGGCGACTCTTCCCGCAACGTGCATCCGACGTCGATCTCGATGACGAATTCGCAGCTCACCTCGCGATCGAAACCAGGCAACTGATGGACCGCGGCATGACCCGCCAGCAGGCGGAAACCGAAGCGCGCCGCCTCTTCGGCAGCCGGGCGCTCATCGCGGAGAATACCCGCGAAGTGCGCGGATTCGCGGCGCTCGCGCGTTTCTGGCAGGACATGCGCTATGCCTTCCGCGTTCTGCGCCGCGGACCCGGATTCACCGCGGCGGCGGTGCTCTCGCTGGCGCTGGGAATCGGCGCCACCACCGCGGTCTTCAGCATCGCCGACACCATCTTCCTGCGCCCGCTGCCCTACGCCAATGCCGCGCAATTGGTGTGGCTGGGAGTCCATTTCTCCGGCATCGGCAGGGATTTTCTTCCCTCGCCGGATTACGTTGCATGGCGGCGCGATAATCAAACGTTCCAGGCACTCGCCGCTACCCAAGCCGGTTTGTTCACCAACATGCTGCTGGGCACATCCGACCTGAGCGAGGTCCGCGTCGGGCGCGTTTCGGCCAATTTCCTCGATGTACTCGCCATCGCGCCTGCCCTGGGCCGCTCCTTCCGGCCGGAAGAAGAGCTTCCCAACGGCCCTAAAACTGTGCTGCTGATGTACCCGTTCTGGCGCGACCGCTTTCATGCGCGTCGCGACATCATAGGCTCCGCCATCGCCCTGGACGGCCAGCCATACACCGTAGCCGGCGTCTTGCCGCAGTCGTTCGTCTATCCGGTCGACGTCAAGATCGACCTGCTCACCACGTTGCCCGTCTCTCCCACCGCCAGCCACCGCGATCGGAGCATGTCGACCTGGGCGGTGTTCGGGCGCCTCAAACCGGGCGTCACGATGGCCCAGGCCAGGGCCGACCTCGACCGGCTCTACGCCGTCAGCAAGGCCGATTTCCCGCGACTGTTCCACGACGACAAGCTGGTTCTGCAACCGCTCCAGGAACATCGCGCCGGCAATGTCCGCACGCTCATCGAGATCCTCATGGGCGCGGCCGCGTGCCTGCTCGCCATCGCGTGCGCCAACGTCGCCAATCTTCTGCTGGCGCGCTGGTCGGCGCGCGCTCGCGAGCTTGCCGTAAGGGCGGCCATCGGCGCGGCGCGCGGACGCCTGGCGCGCCAATTGTTCACGGAAATCGCGCTCCTCATCGGCGCGGGCACCCTGGTGGGCATGCTGTTCGTGGAGGCCGCGCTGCGCAGCTTTGTCCACTTCGCCGCCGGCGAGATCCCACGATTGAGCGAAGTCGGCGTCGACTTCCGCGTCTTCGGCGTCGCGCTGCTGGTCTCTCTGGCGACCGCGCTACTCTTCGGCGGCCTGCCGGCATTGCGGGCCGGGCGCATCGACCTGCAATCTGTCTTACAGAGCGCGGCGCGCGGCACGGCTGGCGGACATCAATTCCTGCGCCGCTCGCTCGTTGGGGTGGAAGTGGCACTGTCGGTGGTCCTCCTCTCCGGCGCCGCCCTGCTGTTCGAAACGCTCTGGCATTTGCAGTACGATCATCTCGGGTTCCAGCCGGAGCACGTCC
>CAZARO010000833.1:0-3396 GCA_964487165.1 uncultured Solibacteraceae bacterium
ATCACGGCGCCGTCTGCTACGGTGAGGACGTCTTCAAGGCATATTTCCGCATGGAGACCATGGAGCATTTCGCGCGCATCCAGCTGGTGGCGGAACTCCTCGGTGGTCCCACGGTGCTGCCCCGCCTGGAAGTGGATAAGTTGCTGGATTCGCGAACCCGTTATGGAGTAAAGGCGAAAAGCAGCGGCGAACCGGGCTGCCCCGCGGCGGCCGAAGATGTGGGCGGCGAGGAACGGTTTTATGTGACGCGCGCCGAGCTGATCGGGCTGGTGGATGAGGCCCTCAAAGCGCGTGGATGAATGAGCTGGGAGAGCACAAGATGGGTGAAGCGTTAGGAATGATCGAAACTCGCGGACTGGTGGCCATGATCGAAGCCGCCGACGCCATGGTGAAGGCCGCCAAAGTGAATCTGGTCGGCTGGGAAAAGATCGGATCGGGCTACGTCACCGCCATGGTGCGCGGCGATGTGGCGGCCGTCCGCGCGGCCACCGATGCCGGAGCAGCCGCCGCGCGCCGCGTGGGCGAATTGATCGCCGTGCACGTGATCCCGCGGCCGCATTCCAGCCTGGAAGACATCCTGCCCATAGGCAAGTCTCAGGCGCAGAGCGCCGGCAAGTAGAGGGCCGGAGCCGTCATGATTCTGGCGCGCGTGGTAGGCACGGTTGTCGCTACCCGGAAAGATCCTCGCCTGGAAGGCAAGAAACTGCTCATCCTCAAACCCGTCTCGCCGGACGGCAAGGACGAAGCCGGGTATGTGGTCTCCGTGGATACCGTGAGCGCGGGATTTCGCGAGCGCGTGATCGCCGTCGCCGGCAGCTCCGCGCGCATGGCCGAGGGGTGCAAAGACACGCCCGTCGATAGCGCCATCGTCGGCATCGTCGACGAAGTGCACCTGGATTAAATCATGTATCTGGGACGCGTGGTCGGTTGCGTCTGGGCGACCGTCAAGAATGCCGCTTTAGTCGGCCAGCGCATGCTGGTGATCCAGCCCCTGACTCCCGAATTGCAGGCCACCGGAAAGCGCCTCGTCTGTCTGGACGCGACTGGCGCGGGCGCAGGCGAGATCATTTATTACGTGCGCGGGAAAGAGGCCAGTTTCCCGTTCCTGCCCGCTGAGCCGCCGGCCGATTCCACCGTGGTGGGCATCGTCGATTCCGTGCATGTGAAACGCCCACCGAAGGCCGGGGCTTCGCGCACGCCGGTTCACAAGAAGGCGCGGAAATAATGCTAATCGCGCGCGTCATTGGCGAACTGGTGGCCACTCAGAAGCACGCCAGCCACGAAGGCCGCAAAGTGCTGCTGGTGCAGCCGCTCAATCTCGACGGCAGCGATCGCGGCGATGCCGTGGTGGCGCTGGACGCGGTGGATGCCGGGGTGGGGGACCGTGTGCTGCTGGTGACCGAAGGATTCAGCGCCATGACCGCCGTGGGCCGTCCGCAGTCACCGATTGATATGGCGGTAATCGGCTTTATCGATCAGGTCGACCTGATTCCGGGAGTGGAGTGAGCGCCGGCTTTCCTGCCAGATCAGGACCACCCCCGCCACCGCGCCGAGCAGGAACTTGGCCCACTCGGCCATGGAGTACCCGTAGTTCAGGACGTCGCGCGCCATGCGGGCGCGGTGCGAGGGGTCGAGGTTGAAATCGGTGACGCGGCCCACCATTTCCATTCCCGGGGTAATGGCCACTCGCTCCCCGATCACGATGAGCAGCATGAGCAACGCCACCACCAGCGGGAACTTGCCCAAACGGGTGCCGAATAGCAGGAAAAAGAAAAACAGGGCTCCCAGGACAATCTGCACTACACCCCACACCTCGAAAAGCGCGCGGTTCTGTTCGCTCGCCAGGTAGTGAGCGAGCGGGAGGAGTTGCGAGCGGCCCAGAGTTTTCATGTAGGCCGCGGCGGAGGCACTGGGAGCCAGCAGCAGGCGGTCGGCGGAAGCGGCATTGTCGGCTGCCACCCAGAGCATCCACAACCCGGCGCCCATCCATAGTCCGAGCAAGAGGCACGCGATTCTCCGCGAACGCATTAGAAGTTGATTCTAGCGCATGGAGGAAGGGGTCAGCTATCAGCTTCGAGCGCGGGAGCGGCTCTCCAGAAACTTCAGGCCCCACCCAGTTTTTCCTCTGTGACCTCTGCCACCTCTGTGCCCTCCGGTTTTGACTTTGTTTTTCTCGTGTCTCTGCGCCTCTGTGGTGAATATTCTTTTGGTTTCGGTTTTCCGCCCCGTGTCTCTGTGGTGAAGTGCCTTGCCAACGAGTTTCAGACCCGCCTGGTCCGCGCCCTACACGGCGATCGTGCTGATAGCTGATAGCTGAAAGCTACCACCGCCTAAAGTTTCCCCCCGAACTGCCGATCATCTCCCCAGTGAGGCGCGATGCCCGAAACAGAAACCACCAACTTTGGAACTATTTCTTTTGCCCCGGAATCGGTGTTCGAATTCCCCAACGGGCTCCCGGGGTTCGAGGAGCGCCACCAATTCCTGCCGGTGCAGAACCCGCAGACCGCTCCCATTCTCTTCCTGCAGAGTCTGGACGAGCCATCGCTCTGCTTTACCACTCTTCCCATTTGGGTGGTAGACCCGCAGTACCAACTGCGGATCATGGAGCAGGATCTGGAAGTTCTGGAATTCCCGGCGGACTACCAGCCTCGCATCGGCAGCGACGTTTTGTGCCTGGCGGTACTCACCATTCGAAAAACCGGCACGACGGCCAATCTGCTGGCTCCGGTGGTAGTAAACCTGAAGAATTATAAAGCGGTGCAGGCAGTGACCCCGGAATCGGGGTACTCCCATAGGCACCTGCTGTTCCCACAAGAGGCAGCGGCATGCTGATCATGTCGCGGCGCCGGGGTGAGACCATCCTGATTGGCGACGACATCGAGATTGTGATCGCGCACATCGGGCGATCCCGTGTCAGAGTGGGAATCCGCGCGCCCCGCGAACTGCAGGTGGTGGCGCAGGAAGTCAAACTCGTAGGCGATGAGAATCGCGCGGCCGCGCTGGCGCCTTCCGCCGGCGTTTTACAAACAATTTTGGCGCAGTTGCTTCCGGACGCTCATACTTTCCACTCCCGCTCCGATGAGGGAAGTGTCCGGCAAGATGCTGGAACAAAAAACTGAAAGGATTTCAAAATGCTTTCCATTCAAACCAACGTAGACTCCCTGGTCGCTCAGCAGAATCTGAACACCACCAATCAATTCATGAGCCAGACCATTCAACAACTCACGTCCGGCTATCGTATCAATTCGTCGGGCGATGACGCCGCCGGCCTGGCGGTTGCCAACCAGATGCGCGACAGCATCTCGCAAGTGACCCAAGGCGTGTCCAACGGCAACAACGCGGTGGCGCAGCTCCAGATCATGGACGGCGGCATGAGCAACATCTCTTCGATCCTCG
>CAZARO010000834.1:0-3396 GCA_964487165.1 uncultured Solibacteraceae bacterium
GTGATGGCTGCCATGTCCCAATGCGCTTCTACTTCCGAGCGGGCGCGGGCAGCCATCGCGGCGGCGGCGGCCGGGTCTTCAGGGAGCTTCAACACCCGCTCCGCGAAGCCCGCGGGGAAATCGGAGAGCGCGCAAACTTCGCCGTCTAACCACCGGAATTCCCTCGGCGAATGCCTCCAGTCAGCTTCTGGCTCCTTGTTTGGCCAATGTGCAGGACCAGCCCGAACCGCCGATAGCCGTGGCTGTCAACCCCGGGTGATAGCAGGAGGCATACCGACCTGGGAGCCACTTCCGGGTGCGCGCTCCCGCATAACCTGTCCCGTCCCGTTACTGGGGAACGACCCCTTCGACGATAAGTAGACGGCCCTTCGAAGCACTTTGCCTGATTGGCTTGATCGCCTGATAGGCTGGCGAATCGTACCACTCGCGGGCTTTCTCTACGCTGTCGAATGCGATCGCGACGATGCTCTGTGGCGGTCCGCCCTCCAGCGCCTGGGGCTTGCCGCCGCGAACGACATAGTGGTGATTGAAGGGCGCCAGCGTCTCCGGCACCTTCTCTGCATATTTCTGCATGGCCGCGATGTCCGGCGGTGCGTCGGCTTCGTAGATGATATAGCCAGGCGGCACTTTCGCTTGCTGCGCGTGAATCGCCTGGACACCAGCAACCCCGATCAAGGCGCCACCCAGCACCGCCAGCGCCAACTTATGGTTCGTCTTCATGGTTCATTCTCCCTGAGTGCCTTTGTGAATAAAAGACTGACCCGTGCAACCTGCCCGTACAACGCCGAACGATAACGGCATCAGCCCTTGGGGTCATTCATAGCGCAGCGCCAGGATCGGATCGACCTTCATCGCCCGCCGCGCGGGAATATAGCTGGCAAGTAGGGCGACGCCGACCAGAAGAATAGCGACGCCTGCGAACGTCAGAGGATCTGTCGGCCTCACGTTGTAAAGCAGGCCTGCCATCAACCGCGACACGACCAGCGCACCGACGAATCCAACTGCAGCGCCGGCGATCGCGAGGCTCAATCCCTGGCGCAGTACCTGGCTCATGATGTTCTCTCTTTGCGCCCCAAGCGCCAGGCGAATGCCAATCTCATGCGTGCGTTCGCTTACGATGTACGAAATCACTCCGTAAATTCCAAGCCCTGCGAGAAGCAGCGCTGTCAGAGCGAACAGCCCGACCATTTCCATCGAAAACCGCCTTACCGAAAGAGACGCGGATACGATTTCATCGAGCGTTTGCGCGCCGAAAATGGGAAGTTCCGGATTGACGGCCTGCACCTGCTCGCGCAACTCTACCGGAGTCGCTGCCGGGTCCAGCCGCCCGCGCAAAAATATCGCCAGACCTTTGGCTTGCCGCTGAAACAGGCTCAGATAGATTTTCGGATCGCTCGATTCCGCGAGCGATTCAGTTCGGGCATCCGCGATCACACCAACGACTGTGATCGAGGAAGGGTTCCTTGTGGTTCCGCGGGCATTTTCCAGCTTGAGGAGTTTGCCAAGGGCATCCCCATCGGGCCAATAGATCCGTGCGAACGTCTCGTTGATCACCGCGACTTGAGGCGCCTTTTCGTCGTCGAATTCGCCCAATAAACGGCCGCGCAGCAGCGTCATGCGCAGCAAGCGAAAATAGTCCGGCGTAACTATCGTGGCGTCAACCAAAGGAGGCTGCTTGCCTGGAGTCTGACGGCCTTCGAGGATCAGCGCGAATGGGTTTAGGTCGTTTCGATCGTGACCTAATGGAAGGGCGGCCAGATCGCCAATGGCAACTTCTTCCACCCCGGGCAGCGTCCTGCCACGACGAAGTATTTCGCGCAAGAACGGCGCCTGCTGAGCAGGCGTTCGATAAATGTCGGTCTCGGGATCGTTCGGTACGGGCAGCCATGTGCGAACCGCCATTACACTCTGCGGGTTGAATCCCAGCCGCACTTTCAACAAATCCCAAAAGCTGCGGAGCAGCAGACCCGCGGCAATCATCAGCACCAAAGACAGCGCAAATTCCGTTACTACCAGCACACGGCGGGTGCGCGCCTGTTCCCCGGAGCCTGTCGAGCCGCGTCCTTCCCGTTTGAGCATATGCGTCAAGTCCGTCCGGCCGGCATCGAACGCGGGGGTCAAACCGAAAACCATACCGGCGGCGAGACAGACACCGAGAGCGAAAAGCAAAACGCCCCAGCTGATCGATATGTCATTGAGCCGCGGCAGGCTGTCCGGCACGAGTCGTACCAGAAATCCCTTCGCGCAGAAAAGAATCGCTAAACCGGCTATCCCGCCGACCAGCGAAAGAAGCAAGCCTTCGGTCAGCAACTGCGAGATCAGCCGCTTCCGCGCGGCTCCGAGCGCCTGCCGAAGGGCCATTTCGCGCCCCCTCGCGCTGGCGCGAGCGAGCAGCAAATTACCGACGTTCACGCATCCGATCAGCAGGACCAATCCCACTGCGCCGAGCAGCAGAATCAATGACTGGCGAGTATTGCCGACAACGGTCTCCTTGAGCGGCACCAAGCGCACCTTCCATGCGCTCTGCAACGGATAGTCTTCCGGGTATTCTTTCCGCAAGGAGGCCACCAACCCATCCACCCGGCTCTGCGCGGACGCAACCGTAAGTCCAGGTGCGATGCGCGCGATTGCCTCCGGAAGGATCCGCAAATTGCGTTGCGGGGGCGGGGCTGGCGGCCCGGCAAAACCCGCTGCCGCCCACATTTCGGTGTTTCTCTCATCCGTTGTTCGGCCAGGATCGCGATAACCGGCCGGCATCACGCCAATGATCTGATACAGGTCGTTGTCGAGACGTACATTTCTACCCAAAACTCGCGGGTCGCCTCCAAAAGCCCTCTTCCACAACCCGTCGCTGAGGAGAACTTCCAGAGTAAATCCCGGCGTGCGATCCTCTGGGTTGAAGGAGCGGCCCAACTGCGGCGTCACCCCCAGTAGCGCAAAATAATTCGGCGCGACCGCTCCAAAGAAGATCCGCTCGGGCTGGGATGAGCCCGTGAGGTTTACGGACCCTCCCCCCACTGGCGAAACATATTGGAAAATGCCGGAACGCTGAAGATCCTGCCACTCCGGCACCGAAATTCCAACGTCCTTCGCGCCCACGCCGGGGAGGTCATCGATGATGCTTACCAGTTGCTCCGGTTGCGGGTAGGGCAGGGGGTGCAACAGCGTGGCATCCACGACGCTGAAAATCGCTGTCGTGGCTCCGATTCCCAAGGCAATCGTCAAGACGGCGATGGCGGCGAAACCGGGGGACTTGCGCAGCATACGCAAGGCGTAGTGCATGTCCTGCCAAAGCTGCTCCAGCCAAACCAGACTCCACACGGCGCGCGCCTCTTCCTTCACCCGCGTCACGTTGCCGAACTTCCGCAGCGCCGCACGGCGCTCTGCCTCCGGCGG
>CAZARO010000835.1:0-3394 GCA_964487165.1 uncultured Solibacteraceae bacterium
GCCACCGTTGTCGGCGGTATTTTCCCCCAGCGTCAACTTGCCGTTGATGAAAGCGCCGGGCGCCACCGAGAACCCGCCGTACTCGTCGGCGATGCAGGCCTCGCGTTGGTGGAACTCCTCGGAGTCCTTGTCCGTCCACCAGTTTTTCAGGTTGCCCTGGGCGTCGAACTGACTGCCTTGATCGTCGAACCCGTGAGTCAGTTCGTGTCCGATGACCATGCCGATGGCGCCGAAATTCACGGCGTCATCCACCTTGGTGTAGAAAAACGGCGGCTGCAGAATGCCCGCGGGGAAATTGATGTTATTCATCTGCGGGTCATAGTAAGCGTTGACGGTCGGGGGCGTCATCTGCCATTCCAGGCGGTCCACGGGCTTGCCGATCTTGTCTAACTCGCGGTGAAATTCGAACCCGTCGGCGCGATAACTGTTGCCGATGGGGTCGTCGGGTTTGATGACCACGCTGGAATAGTCGCGCCAGCGGTCGGGATAGCCGATCTTATTAGTGATGGCCTTGAGTTTCGCGAGTGCCGCGGCCTTGGTGGCGGGAGTCATCCAGTCGAGCTTCTGGATGTCCTCGCCCAGTGCCTTCTCGAGCGCGTCCACCATTTTCAGGGTGCGCTCCTTGCCTTCGGCGCCGAAAGTTTTTTCGACGTACTTGCGGCCCAGCGCCTCGCCCAACTGCTGGTCTGTGTAATCCACGCAGCGTTTCCAACGCGGGCGCATAGCTTCCGTCCCGTTCAGGGTCTTGCCGTAGAAATTGAAGTTTTCCTGTAGGAACGAATTGGGCAGAAACGGCGTCCTGTCGTGCACCAGGTGCCAGGTGAGATAGGTCCTCCAATCGGCCAAGGAGGTACCCTCGATCGCGCTGTTGATAGTCTTCACGAACTCCGGATGGGAGACAACGATGGAGTCGAACGCAGGCGCGCCGGTGGCCGCGAAATATTCGCTCCAGTGAAAGGCCGGGCTGAGCGCCGCCAGGTCCGCCTTGCTCATCTTGTGGTAAGTCTTCTCGGGATCGCGGCGGGAAACCAGATCGAGCGAGCCTTTGGCCAGCGCGGTCTCGAACTGCATGATGGCGGCGGCACTGGCCTTGGCCTGGTCGGGCTTCTCGCCGGCCAATTCCATCATGCGCGTCACGTGGGCTACATACTTCTGGCGCAGCTCGACGGATTTGGCGTCATCCTTGAGGTAGTAATCGCGGTCGGGCAGGCCGAGGCCGCCCTGATCGAACTGCGCCACCACGGAGTTCGAGTCCTTGAAATCCTGGCCGGAGGAGAATTCAAACAGCGCATCCACGCCCAGGGACTGCAGGTGCGCGACCTCCGCGGCGAGTTGCGCCTTATCGGTGAGATTGCGAATGCGGCCCAGTTCCGGATCGAGCGGCGCGATGCCTTTCGCGTCGATGGCCTTTTCGTCCATGCAGGCGGCGAAATAGTCGCCGATTTTCTGCGTGGTGGCATCGCGGCCCGCGCCGGGTTTGGCGGCCTGTTCAAGAATTTCGTGCAGGATGTCGCGGTTGCGGTCCATCAGTTCATCGAAGCGGCCCCACCGCGCCTGGTCGGCGGGGATGGGATTGCTCTTCAACCAGCCACCGCACGCATAATGGTAGAAATCCACGCACGGGTCCACCGATTTGTCGATGGCGCCGAGATCGAATTGCGCCGGCCCGCTGGCGCGGCTGGCGTTGGTTTGCGCGGACAGGGCGCAAAGGGTGAGCGAGAGAACAATTGTGAACTTCAACAAGAGCGATACCTCTTTTTCACTGTAACGTATTCTCGCCCGGCTTCAGTTCGCAGGAATTGTGGGGTGGGCCAGCGGGCTCAAGGCCTCCTCGAGATCGGTCTCGTCCGCGGCAGCCTGAGAGGTCAGGCCTTTGAAATAACCGGCGGTCTGGTGCTCCAGACGAGCCCGATTGTCCAGTCTACAAGCCAGCCCCACGGCCTTGTCCACTGCTTCTCCGACGCTTCCGGCCTCCCGCCTTTACCATATTGCGCAGGTATGCATAGCTGCTCGCGCCGATGGAATCCACCCCCGTCTGGGCGAGCCCCTACAATTTATAGCCTTCCCACCGCGCCACCACCGCACTGGCGATGCAATTCCCCAGCACGTTAATCGACGTGCGCGCCATATCGAGGATGGCGTCCACACCGAGCAGCACAGCAACCCCCTCCTTCGGAAGGTGGAACGTTTCCACCGTGCCCGCCAGTATGATGAGCGCCGAGCGCGGCACGCCGGCCACGCCCTTGCTGGTCAGCATGAGGGTCAGCATCATGGCCAGTTGCTCGCCCATAGTGAGATGCAGGCCCGCGGCTTGCGCCACGAAGATCGACGCCAACGACAGATAGAGCGCGCTGCCCACCAGGTTGAAACTGTAGCCCGTGGGAATCACGAAACCCACAATGTGCCCGGGCACGCCGAACTCCTCCATATTTTCGAGCGCCAGCGGAAGCGCCGCTTCGCTCGACGCGGTGGAGAAGCCGATCAGCACCGGCTCCCGCACCGCGCGATAAAACTTCGCAATCGGAATGCGAAATAGCAGCAGCCCCGGCAACAGTACCAGCAGAATGCAGATCGCCGCCAATGCGTACATGGTGGCGATCAACTGGCCCAGGCCGAACAGCACCTTGAGACCTTTGCTGCCGATGGTGATGGCGATGGCCGCGCCCACGCCAAATGGCGCCATGTACATCACGTATTTCGTAAAGCGAAACATCACTTCGGCCAGCGAGCCGCAGAACTTCACCACCGGATCGGCCTTGGCGCCGATGGCGGAACAGGCGGTGCCGAAGAGGAACGCGAAGACCACGATCTGCAGCGCGTCGTTGCGCGCCATGGCGTCGATAATGCTGGTGGGGACGATATTCTCCAGCTTGAAGCCGCTCTGCGCCGCCGGCAGGGCAGCCTCCGCGGCGCTAGGCGCGATGGGCACGCCCGCCCCGGGACGCACCAGGTTCACCGCGCCAAGCCCTAGAAACAGCGCCAGCGTGGTGGCGATTTCGAAGTACACGATGGCCTTCAATCCGATTCGACCCATCTGCTTGATGTCCCCCGAACCGGCGATGCCGTGCACCAGCGTGGCGAACAGCAGCGGCGCGATGATGGCGCGGATGAGGCGCAGAAAAATGTGGCTGAGCGGCTCCAGGTGCGGGGCGAATGATGGCGCGAGAGCGCCCGTTGCCACCCCCGCGGCCATCCCCAGGAAGATCCAAAAGGTAAGCGAAAGGCGCTTCAACGTTCCCCCCATTTCAATTTCTGGCGCAGCACGTCGAAAAACATCTGGCTCGGCGGACGTACCAGGTGCAGCGCATACTGCGTGCTGTGGCAGACCAGCGTGTCGCGCGCGCGGATGGGCGTGCCCACCTGGCCGTCGCTGGTCAGGTACACGCTCTCGTCG
>CAZARO010000836.1:0-3392 GCA_964487165.1 uncultured Solibacteraceae bacterium
TGACGCCCGCGCTGCTGAAGGAATTGGGTGTGCCTGAGGTGAAAGGCGGCACGCGGTAACCGAAGAATATTCACCACAGAGACGCAGAGACGCGGAGCAAAACAGAGTCAAAACCGGAGGACACGGAGGCGGCAGAGGACACAGAGGCGCGTTCCTCCCGGGAGCCAGCGTCCCAGCGGCTTCAGCTTGCGAGAATCGCCGCGGCTTACGAAGACTCGGGCCGTTAGACCGGCGGGCTGAAGCCCACCCCACCGGTGGCGCGGGCTTGAGCCCGCGAAAGGCCGCCTGGAAAGCCGGCCTGCAGGCACGATTACCTGCCCCACTTGGCGATCACATGTTGACAATCAAGATGAAGCCGGGGTATTCTTGGCGATACATCCTTTATGTCTCTCTGGCGCCAGTTCACCCGCGGGTTGCGCGTACTCGGAAACCGCAAAGCCGCCGACCAGGAAATCGCCGACGAGCTGAGCCACTACCTGGACGAAGCCACGGCGGCCTTCGTCGCGCGCGGGCTCTCTCCCGATGAGGCTCGCCGCGCCGCCCGCCTGGAAGTGGGTGGCGCGACGGCGGTTCGCGAACAGGTGCGCGGGTACGGCTGGGAGAACGCCATCGATACGCTCTTTGCCGACCTGCGCTATGCCGTGCGCCGCCTGGCCGGAAATCCGGGCTTCGCAGCCGTCAGCATCCTCACTCTGGGGCTGGGGATCGGCGCATCCACGGCGATTTTCTCGGTAGTGGACGCCGTCCTCCTGCGCGCGCTTCCCTATCCTCATCCGGAAAGAATCGTACGCGTGTGGGAACAGGCACCGGACGGTCACCGAATGAACCTGGCAGATCCCAATTTCGACGATTTTCGGGAGCAGAACAACGCCTTCGCCGAGCTGGCGGAATATGCCTTTCTGCCGTCGTCCGTTTCCGGTGGCAGCGAGCCGGCGCGCGTCACCATCGCCGAAGTCACCGGCGGATTCTTCGAAGCGCTCGCGGTTGAGCCTTTTCGCGGACGCGTTTTCGCGGCCGAAGAGCAGCGCCTCCACGGTGCGCCCGCGGCCATCGTCAGCTACGCCTATTGGCGGCGGTACCTAGGCGGCGCTCCGGATCTTTCCGCCTCCCACTTGCGCTTGGAGGGGGCGGTCTATCCGGTGATTGCGGTGATGCCGCAGGGATTCGATTTTCCGTCCGGCGTCTCCGTCTGGATTCCGCGCGACTTCTATGCGCCCAGCCGCACCGCCCATAACTGGAATTGCCTCGGCCGCTTGCGCGAGGGCACCACCGTCGCCCAGGCGCGCGCGAATCTCAGCGCCATCGCCCACCGCATCAAGGAGCAGTACGGAAAGAATGTCGATCTCAACGACGCCGCGGTAGTGCCGCTGGCCGACGCCATGGTCGGCAAAGTGCGAACGGCGCTGCTGACCCTGCTGGGAGCGGTCGGACTCCTGCTGCTGGTAGCGTGCTCCAACGTCGCCGGCTTACTGGTGGCGCGCACTTCGGCGCGGCGCAAAGAGCTGGCGGTGCGAGTGGCGCTGGGGGCGGGGCGTGTGCGTCTCATGCAGCAGTTCCTGGCGGAGTCTTTTTCGCTTTCCGTGGCGGGAGGAGCCCTGGGAATTTCGATCGCCGTCTGGTCGGTCAAAGGACTGCGGGCCATTCTTCCGCTGAATTTGCCGCGGCAGCAGGAGATCGCCGTCAACCCGTCGGTTCTGCTGTTCGCTTTGGCCGCCATTGTGAGCGTCGCGGTCTCGCTCGGGCTCTTCGCCGCCTGGCGCGCCGCGCGCGGAGATCTCCAGGGAGCACTGGCTGGCGGTTCCCGCGGTAACACCGGCACGGCCTCCAGCCTGCGGTTGCGCGGCTTTGTGGTGGTGGGGGAAATCGCCGCCACGCTGGTGATTTTGATTGGCGCGGGGCTGCTCGGCCGCAGCTTTTTGCTGCTCACTTCCACCAACCCGGGATTCAGCCCGCAAAACCTCATCACCATGGAGTTTTCGATGGCCATTCCGCAATCGAAAGAGGAAGAGTCCCTGCAGGTGCGGCAAGTCCAACAGATAGACGGCATATTGGCGCGGTTGCGCACGATTCCCGGTGCGGAGAGCGTGGGCCTGACCGGCGCGATGCCCGTGGCAGCCGGCGACAATCTTGCCGACGGAACGTTCTTGATCCTCCACGGGCAAAAGCCGCCCGCCGATTTCAAGGAACTGGGCCGTCTGTTTCAGAATCGCTCTGAGACCGGGCACGCCGATTATTGTCTCGCCGGCGAGCAGTACTTTCGCACGCTGGGAATCCCCCTCGTCCGCGGGCGCATCTTTGGTCAGCAGGACGATTGGAATTCGCCGCATGTCGCCGTGATCAGCGAGTCCCTGGCGCGCCACCGCTGGCCCAACCAGGACCCCATCGGCGAAACCATCGAGTTCGGCAATATGGACGGAATCCTGCAGCCGCTGACGGTCGTGGGAATTGTCAGCGATGTTCGCACGCGCGGCCTGGATCGTCCCGCGGGTGACATTATTTATGTCGACTATCGCCAGCGCGGAATCCGCCTCAATGCATCGCCCACCATCCTGGTGCGCAGCGCCACACCGCCGGGAGCGACAGTCTCTGCCGCGCGCGCCATTTTCCACGATCTCGCTCCCGATGTTCCGGTCAAGTTCTCCACCTTCGCGGACGAAATGGGCGGCTGGCTCGCGGATCGCCGTTTTCTGGTGCTTCTGGTGGGATTGTTCGCCGCCGCTGCCCTCGTGCTTGCCGCGGTGGGCATCTATGGGGTGGTGGCCTTTTCGGTGACGCGCCGCACGCAGGAGATCGGCATTCGCATGGCGCTGGGCGCGCAGCGAAGCGCGGTACTGCGCCTGATCGTGGGGGAAGGCGCCCGGCTGGCGGTCCTCGGAGTGACGATCGGCATGGCCGCGTCGTTCATGATCACACGATTGTTGTCGAGCCTGCTTTTCGGAGTGAGCGCCAAGGACCCCATTACATTCGCCTGCGTAGCGGTGCTGCTTTCGCTGGTCGCGCTGCTGGCTTCGTATATTCCGGCGCGCCGCGCGATGCGGCTCGATCCCACGACGGCGTTGCGCTACGAGTAGATTGTGGGGCAGATTGGAAATCTGCGGCCGAGTGGCACTCGGCCAGGCGAGCGGAGCTCGCCGCTGGACTTTGGCCTTTTATAGCCTGCGGTCGGCTGTCCAGTGGGGCAGGCAATCGTGCCTGCAGGCGGCCTTTCAGGCCGCCGTCGAATCTGAACAAACCACTCACGAGTTCGCACGTATTTTCTCCGGCTTCGCATCTTGCAGGCATCGTGAAGCAAGGCCCGAAAAAAGTCCGATTCATGACAGAGAGGCCGGCTGAAAGCCGGCCTCTCGGCTTTGGCCATTCACTAGATAAAAATCATTTTTGATGGTTCCTGT
>CAZARO010000837.1:0-3392 GCA_964487165.1 uncultured Solibacteraceae bacterium
CCGCTCCTTTGCAGTCGCGGCTCAGTAACGGGTGTCGCACGTTTGCAGCAACTTATCGAGCCGCGACCGCAAGGGAGTGGTTTCCTGGCGACTAATCCCCCAAAACCGTAAGGCGCCCCCGGAGTAGGGAGCATCCCTGAGGAATACATGGAAAACGGTACAATCGTTCCTGTGGGTTCTCAGCCAGCTACAGCCATCGAGCAACTCGCCGGCAGCGGGAAGGCCTTGGCGGGCTTTCTGCTATCCGGCTTTCTGCTGGCGCTCCTGGGAGCTGTTCTGCCAGCCTGGGGATACCACCGCGATCCCTCGGATTTCGTGGCCGTCGGCAACTATTTCCTGAGCCTGGCCTTAGGCATCGTGGCGGCCTCTTTCCTGGCGCGCCGGATTATGGCCCGCCGAGGCCTTTCCTTTCTGCTGGTTTTCGGCTGCGCGCTTTCCTGCGTCTCCATGGCCTATCTGGCCGCCGTCTCGCCTCCGCTCTCCGCCTGGTGGCGGGCCGCCGGTCTGGTGAGCCTGGGGATTGGCGCCGGCCTGCTGAATATGGCGCTGTTCTCCGCTATTTCGAAGAAATATCAGGCCGATGCGGCGGATACCGTCAACGTGGGCGGCGCCTGGTATGGCTTGGGCTGTGTGGCCGCGACCCTGCTGGTGGCCGGCACCTTTTACGCCTACACCGTACCCGAAATCCTGATTTTCATGGCCGTGGTCCCCGCCATCTTTGCCGTCATGTACGCCCGCGAGACTTACCACGAGGCTCCGGAAGCCACGCATCCCACCCTCCGCCAGGCATTTCAGGATTTCCGCAGCCTGGGAGCGGTGCTCTTCGCGTTGCTGCTGTTTTTTCAGTTCGGCAACGAATTATCCATCGCCGGATGGCTCCCGCTGCTGCTGATCCGCCGCGTCCCTTTGAGTCCCGTAGCCGCCCTAGGCGACCTGGCCCTCTACTGGTTCGCCCTCATGGGCGGACGACTGGCATCGGCGGCCATCCTGCCTCACGTTCGCCACAGCCGTCTGCTGCTGGGCAGCGTCGCGGCGGCGATTTTCGGCTGTATTACCCTCTATTCCGCCCATAACGGCTTCAGCGCCGCCTCTGGCGCAGTCTTCCTGGGCGGCGGATACGCCAGTGTCTTCCCGCTGGTTTCCGAGGCCATCGGCCGGCGTTTTCCCTACTACCATCCGGGATTTTTTAATGGTATCTTCTCCTTCGCCCTGGTGGGCGGACTACTGGCTCCGGCCACCTTGGGCTACGCGGCGTCGGTGTGGGGGGTGGGAGTGGTGGTAGGGATTCCACTGACAGGCACTTGCATGGTGATGGTGCTGATTCTGCTGATTTGGCTGGAATCCAAGGTGACGGGCCGATGAAGCGCCTGCATCTTGGGCTGGCGCTGGCGCTCGCCGCCAGCCTGACTGCGGCTTCGCTATCGGAGACCATCCCGCAGGCGATCGCGTCCTCAGCCACCTCCCGCACGGCCTACTGGGGAATCAAGATCCTCGACCTCTCAACCGGCAAGACCATCTACGAACAGAACGCCGGCCATTTCTTCGTCCCCGCATCCAACGCCAAGCTCTTTACCACCGCCCTGGCGCTCACCCGCCTGGGACCGGATTTCACCTTCCAGACGCGCGTGATGGCCGACCAGCCGGCCGACCCCGACGGTCGCATCGCGGGCTCGGTGCGTTTGGTGGGCGGGGGCGATCCCAACCTTTCCGCGCGCGCGATTCCTTACCGCCCGGGTCCGGTCGCGGGCGACCCGCTCGCCGTCCTGGCAGAGCTGGCCGACCAGGTCGCCGCGCACGGGGTGAAGCGCATCGCCGGCGACGTAGTGGGCGACGACACCTGGTACGTGTGGCAGCCCTACGCCGTGGGATGGTCGGTCGACGATCCGCGCTCCGACGACGGGGCGCCCATTTCGGCGCTCACCGTCAACGACAACACCTTCACTCTCGGCGTGCGGCCCGGCGGTTCCGTCGGGGAGCAGGCGATCCTGGCGCTGACGCCGGCAGTTGAGTATTACAACATCGACAATCGCGTCCGCACGGTAGCCGCCGGCGGCGATCGCCGCATCCACGTCGAACGGGTGCCGGGTAGCATGGACCTGCGCGTGTGGGGCTCCATTCCGCTGAAAGACCACGGGCAGGATATGCTGCTGGGTGTCGACGATCCGGCGCTGTATGCCGCCAAAGTCCTGCGCGAACTGCTGCAGCAGCGCGGGATAACGGTGGCGGGCCGGGGCGTGGCGCGGCATCTCTACCCCCACGAAGTCCCCAACCTCATGCAGGCGCCGGAACCTGCTCCGTCTCAAGATGCCGGAGCCGAACTGGCGAGTCATACTTCGGCGCCGTTCCTCGAAGACCTGCGCATTACCGACAAGGTGAGTCAGAATCTGCACGCCGAGCTGGCCCTGCGGGCGGTGGCGCGCGCGCGCCGGAATATCGGCAGCTTCGAAGCCGGACGCGAAGAAATGCGGGCCTTCCTGGGCGAGGTGGGCGTGGAAGCGGACGCCTACACGCTGTTCGATGGATCGGGGCTCTCGCGGCTGGACCTGGTGACGCCGTCGGCAGTGGTCAAACTGCTGCAGCATATGTACCGTTCGCCGGCGCGCGCCAACTGGATTTCCCTGCTGCCGGTGGGCGGCCAGGACGGTACGCTGGCATCGCGGCTCGCCGGCACCGCGGTCTTAGGACGCATCCACGCCAAAACCGGCTCGCTGTCGCATGTGAGCGCGCTCTCGGGCTATGCCGAGAGGCCCGGCGGACGCTGGGTGGCGTTTTCCCTGCTGGTGAACAACTACAACGGGCCGGCCGGCGACATTCGGGGGGGTATGGATCGCATTTGTACCCTTATAATGAAGTAGAACGCTATGCCTATTTTCGAATATCTTTGCCAGGATTGCGGCGCCAAGTTTGAGAAGCTGGTGCGCCGGTCTGCCGACGCTTCCGAGACCGAATGTCCCTCATGCGGCCAGAAGCATTTGAAGCAGGAGTACTCCACTTTCGCCGCGCACGCCGGCGGGTCCCCGAAATCGGCCGAGATGCCTTCCTGCCCAAGCGGGCAGTGCAGCAATCCCGGTATGTGCGGGATGAATTTCAACTGAGGGGGCACTCAACTTAAGCACTCACGGCTTTTGAAGCTCGTCGAAATCGCCCGGCCCCTCTTCGTCGTGGACAAGATTCCGAAGCACAAACCAGACCGAGTCAGGCGAGACCGGCGCGACTACTACCTTCTGGGCTCATACCGCATCGCCACCGCCCCCGAGCGGAACTCCACCCGGCTCACGAGCCTCAAGTCGACACGCTTCGATAGCCCCGCGAACAAAGTCGGCCCGTGGCCCGCTAGTCTGGGCTGCACCACGAACTCGTACTCATCGATCAATCCCAGCTCCGCCAACGCC
>CAZARO010000838.1:0-3389 GCA_964487165.1 uncultured Solibacteraceae bacterium
CCAATTTCTGTCTAAACTTGGAAAAGGTGGACCCAGGCCGGGCGGCATCGAAGGACGACTCCGTCCTCAACGTGATTGTCGACCGCCTGATCCAGATTTACCGCCCCGAGCGGATCTACCTTTTCGGTTCAGCCGCGCGGCGATGCCGGCCCCGACAGCGACTACGATTTCATGATCCTGGTCTCGGACGCCTCGACACCTGAGTTGCGAGACCCAGGCACGGGTTACCGCGCGCTCTGGCGACTCTGCGTCGCACTGGACCTGCTAGTGTGGACGCGCTCCCAATTCGAGAGCCGGCTTCATTTGAGGGCGTCTCTTCCGGCGACTATTCTCCGCCAGGGTAAACTAGTCTATGCCGCCTGATCCGCGCTTGTGAGACCAGTCCACCCCTGCCCGTGCCACTACACCGTATGGATGTACTTCATCTTCTTGAGGTCGGCCAACTTCGTCTGGCTCGATCCCGCCTTCACGCCGTCTTTGTACCAATCGCCGTCGAAGAATATGGCCTGGTCGCCTGTCAGGTTGGGATTTGTGGCCTTCTGGGGTGGTGACTTGATCTCGTAAATTCGTTGCGTATTGACCTGTTTGAACGTCATGCCCGGCTTTACGTCTTTGGGACAACTGGCGGCGAGCTTGTCTTCCCAGGCACTCATCATGGCCTTCATTTCCTTGTCCGCCGCGTCCGCCATCTTGATCACGGGATCGAGCGAGGGTGGTTTCGCCGCCTCCAGTTTCCCGATGAAGGCCAGCAGGCTCGTCTTGTACGCCTCCAGCTCACTGATCCCGCCCGTCTTCAACGCGCCTACCTTCTGGGAGACCTGCTGCTTGGTTTTCTCGACGTTGCCCAGCACATCTTCCAGACTCTGGGCCGCGTCCACAAACGCGCTCTTGACGGCCACTTGGGCAGCCAGTTGCGCGCGCTTCTCCTGAATCTTCTTGTATCCCATGTTTTGAATCCTCCTCACCTGTTAAATCGCCAAATCGAGTCGGATTCCCTCACCTCCCGCGAGAATTTTTTCGGCGCGCCCGCCGGGTCCGCAGTCAATCGCCGACCACTGTCACGACGACCGTGCGCCGGCGGGCGCGTACGTCGCATTCCAGATGAAAGATCTGCTGCCAGGTGCCCAGCACCAGTTGGCCATCGGCGATGGGCGCCGTCAGCGATGGCCCTAAGACCGAAGCCTGCAGGTGGGAGTGGCCATTGCCGTCGTGCCATGCCTGTTCGTGGCCGTAGTCGCGGCTGGGAGGCATGAGCTGGTCCAAAACGGCAGGCAAGTCATGCGTCAGCCCCGGTTCGAATTCGATGGTTCCCAGCGCCGCGGTACTCCCCACATTGAAGAGGTTGACGATGCCGGTTTGGATCCCGGACGCGCCTACTACCCCGGCAACCTGCGCGGTCAGGTCGTGCATGTCGCCGTGGCCTTTGGTAGTAATCGCAATCTGTTGTTGGAAGGTCATGGCCCGTCAGACGGCCAGTTCGTAGAGATATTCCACTTGCGATCGGACGCCGCCGTCGAAACCGCGCACCTTCGGATTGGACGATTCGATCACCAGGTATTCGTCGGGTGCGTGCGCGCCGTTGCCGTGTCCCAGGCCGAAATGGCCGGCGGGCAGATTGAGCGGCTCGCCCGTAAAAACGTACCCCGGCCACGATCCGGCAAGCCGGGGCCAGAATATCGGCTCGATTCCATTGCGCCGATAGACGGCGGCCTGCGCTCCGATGAGCGCCGACTTCTGCGGAGTGGTAGTGGGATCGTAACCGCCGGTCATGTTCACTTCGATATCGGCGAATCCGCGCTTTTCGAGATGCGCTTTGAGCGCGCCCAGCGCATCCTTCGCGGTCATGTTGGGCACCAGGCGCAGGTCCAGCTTGGCCACGGCCCGATGCGGCAGGATGGTTTTGCCGCCCGGCCCGGTATATCCGGCGACGAGTCCTTCGATGTTGACGGTCGGGCGCCCGGCGAGCAGTTCGAGCGATTCCAGCCAATCGACGTCGTGCACCCAGTGTTCCACGCCCATCTGCTTCTTGGCGAGATCTTCGTTCTGGCGTTTGGCCGCCTCGCGAATGAGGGCTTTCTCCTCGGGGTTCAGAGGGCGGACCTTGTCCGTGAACCCATCGATGGCGGGCGTATGGCCGTCGGGGCCGACCAGCGTGGCCAGCGCCTGCACCAGGTGCCAGGCGGGGCTGTCGACGCGCGCCTCGTTCGACGAGTGGAGGTCCTGCTTCGGTCCGCGATGCCACCGCTCGCCGCTCGATACCAGTTCCAGTTCCACTACACCCTTGGCGCCCAGATTGATGGTGACGGTTCCATCGGGCGCCTGCATCGGCATGGGCATGTACACGCCGCTGCACTTTTGGAAAGCGGCGAGGATATCGGGGCGGTGGACAATCTGCGGAAAGTGGGGCGATCCGATCTCCTCCTCGCCTTCGGCCACGAATACCAGATTGACGGGCAGCTTCCGCTGGACTCCGCGGAACGCGTGCAGGGCGGCCAGCCACATGGCTTCCGGGCCGCGCTGATTGACCGCGCCGCGGCCGACCAGAACCTTGCCGAAGCCCGGCTTGTCGACGATGCGCGCCTCGAAGGGAGGAGAAGTCCACTCGGAGGGATCGGCCTGCTTCACGTCGTACATGAAATAGACGCCGATGGTTTTCGGCGCGCCGGCATCGAGCGTGGCGAAGACTCCGGGGTGGCCGTCGGTGGGGACCTTCTTTACCTCGCCGAAGCCCGCTTCTTTGAGCATGCTCATCATGAGATCGCAGCCGGCATCCATGCCGCGGTTTTCGGCGGCGATGGCGGGCTGGCGAATCCAGTTCTGCAGCCGCTGGACAGCCTCGTCGTGACGGCGGGCGATTTCCGCGTCGAAAGGTTTCAGGTCCACGTCCCCGAGGGCGCGTGCGCGCCGGGACGAAATCAGCGCCGCGGCTGCCGCGGTGCTTTGCACGAATAGGCGACGGTTGAGGCGATTCATAGTTTACTGATTATGCGAAGGGCGAGGGTGAAATGCAAGCGCGGGCGGGGGGGTTGACGAGGACTACAATTTTCCCTCATCTTGAATAGCTTCCAGCTCAGCCAGTACTTCCAGGTCGCGAGGGCGGCCCGCCGCGCGCTTCGCCCGGATCAGTTGCGCCAGACTTAGGCATCGGCACCGCATCCCAAACACTGACAGGTCGATCGCTCCCGGCAACAGATCCTCGTAAGTACCGCCGCCGGGGATTTCGCCCAGCAGATCGATATCGCCCAGAGAGCTGATCAACGTGAAATTCAATCCGCGCAGCAGCGTTGTTTTGTCCCAGCGGAACGGCAGTCCTGGCGGAGCGCCCCTCAAGTAAGGCTGGTGCTCCCCAAGGGCGGCCACTAACCTGTCGAGGTTCGCCGGGGTCCGCT
>CAZARO010000839.1:0-3389 GCA_964487165.1 uncultured Solibacteraceae bacterium
CGAAATCCTGATCGCCACCGACGCGGTGCGCGCGCTCATCCGCAAGGGCGACGACCATCAACTGCGCTCTTCGCTTTCGGTGGGGAAGGCCGACGGAATGATGACCATGGAGCAATCGCTGGTGGAACTGGTGCGCGCCGGCCGCATCGATCGCGAAACGGCCTACGCGCACTGCTATCGCACCGACGATTTACAAAGATACCTGTCGTAGGGCGCGCTATCAGCGGGTCCGGCCGGAGAGCCGCTCCCACCGGCTTATTTCGGCATCGCGCCCTGCACGAATTTCGCCAGGTCGGCATGATACTTGGCGGCGGCAGTGGAATCGATGTAGACCATGTGGCCCGCTTCGTAGTAGCCCGTGGAGATGTTGTTCTTCTTGATCTCGTCCGACACCTTGAGGTGCGCGATGGTCCACTCCATGGGGTAGAAGGGGCACGCGAAATCGTAGTATCCCAGGCCCACGAACAAATGCATGTGCGGATTCTTGGAGAAGGCCGTCTCCATGTTAGTCACCGTGTTATATTCGCCGGACCACGGCGGAGCGTTGCCGGCGACATAATACAGGCCATCGTTCTTATAGTTCAAGTCGTTGCGGATATAGGCCTCGAAAGCCGTCAGGAAACAATCCTCGATGTTGGCATTGCTGTAATCGAAGCTGGTGTTAGTGGCCCCGGAGTCGAGCTGGTAGCCCGCAAAGCGCGAATCCAGGCGCGATGTCATCAGGTGCCGGTCGCGCAGCAGCTCCGTGCTGAAAGGCCCGAGCGGGACGCGCAGATCCAGGCCATCCACATAAGTCTTGGGAAGCCCCGTGAGGCGCGAGAAATCGGTCAGCACCTTGTCGCGCTGCGCCTGCGTAGCGCGCGCGCCGTCGAATAGATACTCCAGATACTCGCCGGAAGCGAAATCGCGCGCCTGCTTGGCGATCTGGTCGACAGAAAGCTTCTGCAGATCGGGCGGCAGCTTCTTGTGGTACCAGGCTGTCATGACTTCCGTCGGCAGGGTCATCAACTGGCGCTGCTCGCCGGCGTTGGCGTTCGCGGCGATGGTGGCCGAAAGAAGCATCACGCCATTGATGGGCATATCGTGGTCGGTGAGGTAGCCCGAGAGTCCCGCGGCGCGCGTGGTGCCGTAACTCTCGCCGCCAACGAAAAGCGGCGAGCCCCACAGGTTGTACTCGTTCAGGAAGCTGCGGATGAATTCGCCGAAAGCCGCCAGGTCGTTCTCCACGCCGCCGAAATCGGGGCCGAAATGCGGCTGCTCCGGCCGGCTGAAGCCAGTGCCCATGGCGTCGATAAAGACCAGGTCGCCGGTATCCAGCAGGCAATTCGGATTGTCGACATACGTGTACGGCGGCGGCGTCGCCATGCCGTTCGGCTCAAGCTTCACCATCTTGGGACCGAAGGCGCCCATGTGCAGCCAGACGGTGGCCGCGCCCGGTCCGCCGTTAAAGAGGAACCAGACCGGCCGTTTGGACTTGTCGGTGACGCCGTTCTTCGAGTAGTAGATGTAGAAGAGATGGCCCTCGGTCACGCCGCTGGTGGCCTGATGGATGGGCAGGAAGCCGACGTGAGCGGTGTATTCGATGGTCTCGCCATGCAGCGTGATTTTGTGCTGCGTAGTAATGGGCTCAGCCGGGTACTGGATAGGCCGCATCTCCTCGGTGTTGTAGTTGAAGCGGTAGAAATCGTTAGTGGCAGCGGCGGCGCCACCGCGTCCCTGTGCGAAAGCTCCCACACCCGTGGCAGCGATGAGAATAAGGATGATCGAAAGCGTCTTCATGGCATGGCTCCTGCTTCGGCTTTATTTAGGCCGGCGCTATTTGTGCGCCGGTGCGGTTGCTTCGGTAACGAATCTGGCCAGTTCGCCCTGCAGTTTGGCCAGCGCCTTGCTGTCGACATAGGCCATCTGTCCGGCCTCGAAATGACTGACCGTGATATTGTGGGCTCTGACTTCGGGCGATACGCCCAGGTGCGCCAAGGTAAACTCGGTGGCATAGAATGGAGCGTTGAGATCGAAGTAATCGATGCCTACGAAGAGGCGCAGGTTGGGATTGCGGGCGAAGGCGCCGGCCAGGCTCTGTTCATCGTTTCCGGTAGAAGTATAAGTGCCCACCCCGCCGCCCGACAGGTAGAATATTCCGTTGCTGTTGCCGGTGAAAGTCAACTCCCGCCGCAGGTAGGCGTCATAGGCGGCCTCGAATCCGCCGGCGATATTGCTCTCATTGAAATCGATGGGCGGCGCGCCGCCGAATCCGCCGCGTCCCCCGCCTCCGAATCCGCCGCGTCCACCCGCGGGCGCAAGGAACCCGGTCACCCGGGCATCGGAAAGGGATAGGCCGCGATGTTGCTCGCGCATCAGTTCGGCGTTGAAGCGGTCGAGCGAAATGCGCAGGTCGTTATTGACGATAAATTCCTTCGAAAGCCCGGTGAGGCGCGCGAGGTCCGCGATGGCCTTGGTTCGTTCCTCGGGCGTCATGCGGTCGCCCTTATATATAGCGTGCAGGTACGCGCGCGATGCGAACTGGCGCGCCTGTCCCGAAATCTGTTCCGCGCTCATGGCGTTCAAATCCGGAGCGAGCTTCTTGTGGTACCACGCGGACATCACCAGGCTGGGCAGCAGCGTCAGGTATTGCGTCTCACCGGCAACCGCGTCGGCCGCCATGTTCATGGAGAGCAGCACCACGCCGTGTACCGGAATCTGGTGCTCATGCAGATAGGCGGCGAGGCCGGCTACCCGCCCGGTGCCATAATCCTCACCCGCCAGAAAGAGCGGCGAGTTGCGGCGATTGGAAGTATTGAGGAAGCTGCGCACGAACTCCGCCATGGACGCGACGTCGCCGGCGGTGGTCCAGAAGGCCGCGCCGTGCGAGGGCTGGTCAGGGCGGCTGAACGCGGTGCCCACGGGATTCGCGAATACCAGGTCGGCCTGTCCCAGCAGCGTGCCAGGATTATCCACCCACCCATACGGCGGATCTCCGGCGGTGCCGTCGCTGGCCCACTTCATGCGCTTCGGGCCGAAGCCGCCGAACTCCTGCCAGGCGGCCGAAACACCAGGCCCGCCGCCGAAGAAGAACAGCAGCGGGCGTAACGAGGCATCGCTGACGCCGTCTTTGAAGTAGGCGGTATAAAACACGTGGGCTTCCGATTGTCCCGTAGTGGCGTTGTGCAGGGCCAGGTAGCCGGCCCGCGCGGTATAGGCGAGCGCGTTCCCATTGACGGCGATCTTCTGCTGCGTTTCCGTGGGCGGGGAGTCTGGAATCGGGGCTTCGGTGCTTGCCGTGGGGTCGAAATTGAAGAGGTCGCTGGTGGCTGCTTCGGCGGCGCCGCCACGTCCGCCGCGTCCCGCCGGAGCGGCCGCCGCGATGGCCGGCGGAGCGGCCTGTTGCGCCG
>CAZARO010000840.1:0-3388 GCA_964487165.1 uncultured Solibacteraceae bacterium
CCAGACACCCTCGCCGCCACCGCTCTACCTACCGCCCAGGGTCTATACGACCCCCGGCACGAACATGATGCCTGTGGAATTGGGTTCGTTGCTCACATAAAAGGCCACAAATCGCACGACATTATCGTCAAGGGCATCGAAGTTCTCATCAACCTGACCCACCGCGGCGCCTGCGGTTGCGATCCGGAAACCGGGGACGGCGCCGGCATTCTCATTCAGATCCCTCATCGCTTCTTTGCACGAGAATGCGTCCGCCTGGGCTTCACTCTGCCGCCCGCGGGCGAGTACGGCGTGGGCATGACGTTCCTGCCCGTGGAAAAGCACCGCCGCCTGCAATGCGAGGGCGTCATCGAACGCATCGCCCGTGAGGAAGGCCTGACGGTGCTCGGATGGCGCGATACCCCCATTGACGCTTCCACCATCGGCCGCGTGGCGCGCGGCTCGCAGCCTTACATACAGCAGATCTTTCTCGCCCGCGCCCGCGGCATGCACGAAGACCAACTGGAGCGCCGATTGTATATCGTACGCAAGCGCATCGAGACGGAATTGGAAGACGCCTACATCCCCTCCATGTCGTGCCGCACCATCGTATATAAAGGATTACTGCTGGCCCCGCAGATCGCGCGCTTTTATCCCGAGCTGAGCGACCCCGAAGTGGTGAGCGCGCTGTGCCTGGTGCATCAACGTTTCTCGACCAACACCTTCCCTACGTGGCCGCTGGCGCACCCCTATCGCTACATCGCCCATAACGGCGAAATCAACACCGTGCGCGGCAACGTCAACTGGATGTACGCGCGGCAATCGGTGCTGCGCTCGCCGCTGTTCGGCGACGATATCAAGAAGCTGTTCCCCATCATTCAGCCCGGCGGCAGCGATTCGGCTTCCTTCGATAACGCCCTCGAGCTGCTGGTCATGTCGGGGCGCTCGCTGGCGCACGCCATGGCGATACTGATTCCCGAAGCCTGGGCCAAGAACGAGCACATGAATCCGCAGAAGCGCGCCTTCTACGAATACCATGCCTCGCTGATGGAGCCCTGGGATGGACCCGCGGCCATCGCCTTCACCGACGGCCGGTCGATCGGTGCCACGCTCGACCGCAACGGCTTGCGGCCGGCCCGCTACGAGGTGACGCAGGACGACCTGGTCATCATGGCGTCGGAATCCGGCGTGCTTCCCGTCCCGCCCGAGCAAGTGGTGCGCAAAGGCCGCCTGCAGCCTGGCAAAATGCTGCTGGTGGATACTGTGGAAGGCCGCATCATCTCCGACCGGGAGATCAAGCGGGCGCTCTACGGCCGCAATCCCTATCAGCTCTGGCTCAAGGAAAACCAGATCACCCTCGAACAGCTCAGCGATCCGCCGCGCCAGCACGGCACCGATAGCGAAACCCTGGTGCTGCGGCAGCGCGCCTTCGGCTACACTGCCGAAGATTTGAAAATGATTCTGGGCCCCATGGGCATGAAAGGCGAGGAGCCCGTCGGCTCCATGGGAAACGACGTGCCGCTGGCCTGCCTCTCGGACCATCCGCAGCCGCTGTTTCATTACTTCAAACAGCTCTTCGCGCAGGTGACCAATCCGCCCATCGACCCCATCCGCGAAGAAATGGTGATGTCGCTCACCAGCTACATCGGCAACGAGCGCAATATCCTCGATGAGACGCCGATGCATTGTCACACTCTCAAGCTGGAACAGCCCATCCTCACCAATCGCGACCTGGAAAAGTTGCGCCGCGTATCGCAAGGCGATTTTCTGGCCACCACGCTGCCCCTGCTGTTCCCGGCCGATGAGGGCTCCAAGGGGCTGGAGCGTGCGCTTAATCAGCTCTGCCGCCGCGCCTCACTGGCCATTCAGTCGGGCTACTCGCTGTTGATCCTGTCGGACCGCGGCCTGGACCCCGATTATGCCGCCATTCCCAGCCTGCTGGCCCTGGCCGCGGTGCACAATCACCTGGTGCGCGAGAAGAGCCGAACGCAGGTGGCCCTGGTTATCGAATCCGGAGAGCCGCGCGAGGTGATGCACTTCGCCCTGCTGATCGGCTATGGAGCCAGCGCCGTCAACCCGTACCTGGCGCTCGAAACCGTGGCCACGGAGGCCGGTGAGAACAAGGAAGCGCAGGCCAAAGCTATGGCCAACTTCATCAAGGCCGTCAATAAAGGTCTGCTGAAGACCTTTTCCAAAATGGGCATCTCCACCCTGCAGAGCTACCGCGGGGCGCAGGTTTTCGAAGCCATCGGACTGAATAAGAACATCATCGAGCGCTATTTCACCGGCACGGCATCGCGCATTGAAGGCGTGGGGCTGGAGGTCATCGCGGAAGAAGCTCTGCGCAAGCACGCCCATGCCTTCCAGCCGCTCACGGAATCGCAGCCGGAACTGCGCCTGGGCGGAAATTATCACTTCCGCGCCAACGGCGAATACCACCTCTACAATCCGCAGACCATTTCCAAGCTGCAGCACGCCGTCGAGCAGAATAGCTTCGCCACCTTCCAGGAATATACCGATCTGCTCGACAAGCAGTCGCGCCAGTTTTGCACGCTGCGCGGGCTGCTGGAAATCAAGTCGTCAGAGAACCCTGTCCCCATCGAAGAGGTGGAACCGGCCAGCGAAATCGTCAGGCGATTCGCCACCGGCGCCATGAGCTTCGGGTCCATTTCGCAGGAAGCGCACGAGACCCTGGCCATCGCCATGAACCGCATCGGCGGCCGTTCCAACACCGGCGAGGGCGGGGAGGACGAAGCGCGCTTCGGCACCGAGAAGCGCAGCTCCGTTAAGCAGGTGGCCTCGGCGCGTTTCGGCGTGACCGCCAATTACCTGGTGAATGCCGACGAATTGCAGATCAAAATGGCGCAGGGCGCCAAGCCCGGCGAAGGCGGCCAGCTTCCCGGCCACAAGGTAGACCGCAACATCGCGCGCGTGCGCCACTCCACCCCCGGGGTGGGCCTGATTTCGCCGCCGCCGCACCACGATATCTATTCCATTGAGGACCTGGCGCAGCTCATTTACGATCTCAAGAACGTCAACCCGCGGGCCCGTATTTCGGTCAAGCTGGTGGCCGAAGTGGGCGTGGGCACGGTGGCCGCCGGGGTGGCCAAAGCGCATGCCGACGTCATCCTGATTTCCGGCGATAGCGGCGGCACCGGCGCGTCCCCGCTCAGTTCCATCCAGCACGCCGGCATTCCGTGGGAACTGGGGCTGGCGGAGGCCCACCAGGTGCTGGTGATGAACGATCTGCGCGGGCGCGTGCGCCTGCAGACCGACGGCAAGCTGCAGACCGGCCGCGACGTGACCATCGCTGCCCTGCTGGGCGCCGAGGAGTTCGGCTTCGCCACCGCGCCCCTGGTGGCCATGGGCTGCATCATGATGCGCAAGTGCCACCTCAACACCTGCCCGG
>CAZARO010000841.1:0-3386 GCA_964487165.1 uncultured Solibacteraceae bacterium
CACGAGCATCATGCCGCCGATGCCGCAGGAGAATCCTGTGACTACGGCGTGAGGAACCTTGGCGATGTGCCGGCCCAGGCGTACGAGGCCAAAACCGATGAGGAAGACCGCCGCCATTACGGAAAGCCGCGCCGCCCCGCCAATACCATGGTTGCGAGCCGCGAGGGCGATGAATGGTACCGTCGCGCTCGCGGTTCCGCCGATCAGCACGGGGTTGCGTCCCATCAGGGAAATAATCGGCGCCGTCAGGATCGAAGTAAAAATCCCCAGCACCGGGGGCAACCCCATAGCGGACGCCAGCGCCAGACCGTATGGCAACGCAATCAGCGCTGCGATCAGGCCGCCGGCACAATCGCCCAGGAAGCGATTCCAACCGTAATTGGCACGGGGCGGGCTCATTCTTCGCAGAATGGCCCGCGGGCTCAAGCCATTACCTTTAAGAAGGCGGCTTTGAATTTTTCCATCTCATCCGGCAGTCCGACAGTGACGCGCAGATAGGTGGGCCACGACTTCCACACGCGTCCCACCACCACTTTCTCTTTCACCAGAGCGGCGGCAACCTGGCCACCGGGCTTCTTTACGTCCACCATGAAGCAGTTGGACACCGAAGGCACGAAGGTGAAATTGTGCTTATCGAGGAAACTTAAGGTGTCGTTACGCACGTCGCCGATTTTCTTGCGGCGTTCCGGCACCAGCTTAGGATCGTTGAGACTGGCATAGGCGGCGGCCATCGCGGTGATGGGGAGCATGCCGTTGCCCTGGCAATAGGCGTCCACCTTGGCGAGCAGCTCCGGGCGGCCCAGCGCGGCGCCGGCGCGCAAACCGGCCATGCCGTAAATCTTGGAGAAGGTGCGCAGAATGATAACGTCCTTCTCGGCCTTCACCATGGCGGAATTGAACGGCGCGGTGGGGGTGATGTGGGTATAGGCCTCATCGATCATGACGATGCTGCCTTTGGGCTTATTGGCCACCAGCCACTCGATGTCCGCCTGCGGCGTGAGCGTGCCGGTCGGATTGTTGGGGTTGCAAATGTAGATGAGACCGGCATCGGGGCTGGCCGCCACCATCGCCTTCACGTCGTGCGTGTATGACTTGGTCAGAGGCACGCCGATCGTCTTGGCTCCGATAAATGTCGCCGCACGTGCGCCCGCTTCGTAGCCGGGATCGGCTACAACGTAGGGCTTGGTGGGAGAGCAGAACGCCAGCACGGCCCAGGTGAGCGGATTGCTGGACCCGGGATAGATCTTGACGGAAGCCTCCGGCAGGCCTTCCTGTTGTGCCAGCAAGGTCCTGACCTTCATGGTCTCGCCGAAAAGATAGCGCCCGCCATTATCGACCATGGCTTTGGCCGCTTCACGGGCCGCGGGGCTGGGGCCCAGGGGATTTTCGTTGCTGTTAATAAACACCGAGTCCGGCGGTGCGTCGACCCGGGAAAGTTGTGCCAGAGCGGGCTCGTTATAGAACGGGAGAGCCGCTCCGGCGGTTATCATCGTGGCAATTCGCCCAAAATTGCGGCGCGAAAAACCGCGGCTAAGGAAGTCTTCCTGTTGCTTTCGAGTAAGCGCAGTATTCATCTATTCCCCCTCGCAGATCGGCTATTGGGAGCCAGATTAGCAGGTTCCGAAGCTAAAGTCATCCGGGGGATGCCCGCGGACAGCCTTGGCGAGTCTCTTTTAACTTCAGATCGTCGCCGCTAATTTTGCAACACTGTACGCGCCCGCCTAAACTGGATAGGTGCTTTCCCCACTCGATAGCTCCTTGTCCGGGCTGGCCGCCGGGCTCGAGCGGCACTTCGCCGCCGCGCAACCGTTCCGCCACGTGGTCATCGACCGCTTCCTCGACCCGGCCTTCTGCCGCGAACTGATGGACACCTTTCCCGCCTTCGCCAAACACGCTGCCTATAACGAACGCGGCGAGGTAGGAGGCAAAGCCGTGGTACCCGATATCGCCAGCCTGGGGCCGGCCTACCGGCGCTTTGACGAGCTGATGAAAGATCCGCAATTCCTGTCGCTGGTGAGCCGCATGACCGGCATTCCCGATCTGCTCTACGACCCGGCATACATCGGCGGCGGCACGCACGACAATCAGGACGGGCAGGAACTCGACGTCCACGTGGATTTCAACTTCCACCCCACCACGGCGCTCCACCGGCGGCTGAATCTGATCCTGTTCCTCAACCCCGAGTGGGAGGAAGCGTGGGGCGGCAACCTGGAACTGTTGAAGGAACCGTTCGCTACCGGCGATGACGTGAAGACGGTGGTCCCGCTGGCCAATCGCGCGGTGATTTTCGAAACCACGGAGGCTTCCTGGCACGGCTTCCGGCGGATCGTTCTCCCGCCGGGCAAGGGCATTTCGCGGCGGTCGCTGGCGGTCTACTTTTATACTAGAGAGCGCCCCCGGCAGGAGACGGCGCCGGCGCACGCCACCATCTACTATCAGCGCCCGCTGCCGGCCCACATTCAGGCCGGCTACACGCTGCGGCCGGAAGATGTCGTTGAGCTGCAGATTCTGCTCACCCGCAGGGACACGTACCTGAAGTTTCTATATGAAAGGGAGCAGGATTTTTCGGAGCAACTGGCGGGACGCGACTGGCGCATCGGCAAGCTGCAGGAGCGCGAGCAGGAACTGCTGCGGGAAATCGCCGCCACCGGGGAATATCTGCGGGCGATCGACGCTTCGCCGTCGCTGCGCCTGGGGAAGGCGCTTACTTGGCCGGCGCGCAAGCTGCGGGAGTGGGTGAAGGGGAAGTAGCTGCGTCGAGATGAAAGCTCGACGCGTTCCGGTTTGAGCGCCATACGGCTCACTTCTCACCGATTGACCTGGAAATCCCGGAGGGAGCTGGCGGCAGTCGGACTGAAGTCCGGGGTCCCTTTGGGGAGGGCTGAGGCCGGCCCCACCAAGACAGCCGCGCCGGCCCAACCTATCGGTTTCTTAGACGACAGGCGTCCCACTTCCGGCTTTGCAGGCTCGCCGCGCCAGATATTATATTCAGGCCTGTTACTGCCGCAATTGTTGTAGAATGTGACATGCGTCCTTTCAAGTGGAGCAAATCCAATGCCGTCTTCGTTCCCACCGTCGACGACGAACACCGCACGATTTTCAAGGCAACCAGCGAACTCCAACAGGCGCTCCTCATCGGCGCTCCGCTATTCGAGGTCCAGGAAATTCTGCATCGCCTGATCGCCTCCGCAGAAGACCATTTCGCGCACGAAGAGAAACTCATGCGCGGCACCCGCTATCTCTCCTTCGACTGGCACAAGCAGCAGCATGACACTGCGCGCAAACGGTTCCGACGTTATGCGCCGCTCATCGAGAACGGCGACCAACAAGCGGGCAACGATTTGGTGGAGTTTTTCACGAACTGGCTCAACGACCATACCGCTGTT
>CAZARO010000842.1:0-3384 GCA_964487165.1 uncultured Solibacteraceae bacterium
CCAGGCCGCGCCCGCGAAGCTGCTGATCGTGGTGGCGCATCCCGACGATGAATACGCCTTCGCGGCAACCACCTATCGGCTGGTCCGCGAATCGGGATGGATCGCCGACCAGGTCATCGTCACCGACGGGGAATCCGGCTATCGATATGCCGCGTTGGCGGAGACCTATTATGGTGAGGCCCTGATGAAAGACGGCGAGGGCCGGGCCCATCTGGCGTCGATTCGCAAAGAGGAAGTCCAGCGCGCCGGCAAAATCCTCGGCATCCGCCACCACTATTTCCTCGACCAGAAGGACCTGGGATTCGAAACCGACGCCGCGGCCGCGAGTTCGGGAAACTGGGATCGCGATTCCATTCGCCGCTTCCTCGCAGGCCTGCTGGCGAAAGAGCGTTATGACGCCATCTTCACGCTCCTCCCCACGACGGAGACGCACGGGCATCATCGGGCGGCCACGCTTTTGGCGCTGGAGGCGGTCTCCAATTTTCCTGCCGAGGAGCGCCCGCTAATTTTCGGAGTCGAGACGCGGTCGAAGTCCGATCCGGCACTGACGTTCGCGGAATTGCCGGGGCAACCGCTGACACGAACCGTCGACCCGGTGCCGGTGGTCACCTTCGATCGCGCGTCTTCTTTTGGATATCGCAACGCCTTGAACTATCAGATCGTCGTCAACTGGGTAATCGCCGAACACAAGTCGCAGGGCCTGTTCCAAAACGACTACAGCCGGGAAGAGTTCGAGCAGTTCTGGCTGTTCGAGGTGAGCGGAAAGGACTCCATCGAGAGGCTTTCCCCCTTGCGAAATCTATTGAGAATGGCGACGCCAGTGACGGCGGCACGCTGATCGGCCTTCGAATGTCTTTGCTGCAAGCCTGCCAATGGTTGAACGATACGCAACTGGGCACCGCCATTCGCGAGTCCGACGTGGTGTTTCCTTTGATTGAGACGGTCCATGTGTTGGGAATCGCGCTGCTGGCCGGCACGGTGGCGATCGTGGATCTGCGGCTGCTCGGGAAGGGAAACCCGTTTTCCTCAGGCAGGTTCGCGGGAGTGATGGGAGACTTGTGATAGGACCGGCTGGACTCGAACCAGCGACCCCCAGCTGGAAAGCCTGATGCTCTATCCACCTGAGTCGCGGGCACGCGCATTCGATACTTGGCGCGAGTAAAGGAAGAGCCCAAATAAAGCCGAGAGTTCAACGCGTCCACTGCACTACGGTGCAGCGGAATCGGAATGAAAATACGCGATGCGATCAAGTTGGTGGAGGCGGATGGCTGGCGAATGGTGGCGCAGGAAGGCAGCCACCGCCAATACAAGCACCCAATCAAGAAAGGACGCGTTACAATTGCGGGACATCCTTCGAAGGATCTCGGTCCGAAGACAAAGAGTAGTATCCTTAGACAAGCGGAGTTGCAATGAAATACGCCGTTCTATTCGAACAAACTAACACGGGGTACAGTGCTGACGTCCCCGATCTTCCGGGATGCGTAGCGGCCGGCTCGACACTAGCCGAGACGACTGAACTCATTCGTCAAGCGATTCGCCTTCACCTCGCCGGCATGCGGGAGGATGGCGAGCCTATCCCGGAGCCGCGGACCATTGCGGAGTACGTCGTGGCTGCTTAGTTTCAGAACCACCGGCTCATAATCACCTTCTGCTCCGTATAGAACCCCACCGCGTCCTTGCCGTGCGCGTGCAAATCGCCGAAGAGAGAATTCTTCCAGCCGGCGAAGGGAAGAACGCCATCGGTGCGCCACCCCACGTTCACCCCCACCATCCCCACGTCGCATCGCGACGAGTATTCGCGGTGACCTCCTGACTGGTGACTGGATCATTATTGGTCGCGGCTCAGAAAGACGCCGCGAATATCGAGCCGCGACCACAGGGAGCGGTTTCATTTCCACGCGCCTCCGCGCGCGGCCCGCTTCAGAAACTTGCCGCGGCCGGGCTTGCCCAAAAACTTGCCGCCATCCACAATCATCTCGCCGCGCGAGAACACCGTGCGCGCGTTGCCGCGCACCGGGAAGCCTTCGAACATGGAATAATCCACGCGCATGTGATGCGTTTGCGCGCTGATGGTGTACAGCGCGGCCGGGTCCCAAATCACCAGGTCGGCATCGCTGCCGGGCGCGATCTCACCCTTCTGGGGATACATGCCGAAGATGCGCGCGGGAGCGGCCGAGGTAATTTCCACGAAGCGATTGAGCGATAACTGGCCGGAGTTGACGCCGTGGTGATAGATCAACTGCAGACGATTTTCGATGCCCGGTCCGCCGTTGGGAATCTTCGTGAAATCGTCCTTGCCGAGCACCTTCTGGTCGGCGAAACAGAAGGGGCAATGGTCGGTGGAGACCACTTGCAGGTGATCGTGCTTGAGCCCGTCCCACAATTTCGGCTGGTGCTCTTTGGGCCGCAAGGGCGGCGTGAAAACGTACTTGGCGCCTTCGAAATTGGGCCGCGCGAGGTCTTCGATAGAGAGCAGCAGATACTGCGGGCACGTTTCCGCGAACGCCGGAACGCCGCGGTCGCGCGCCTCGCGCACCTGGTTGAGCGCATCTTCGGAAGACAGGTGTACGATGTACACCGGGGTGCCGGCGATCTCCGCCATGGCGATAGCGCGGTGCACGGCTTCCGCTTCGGCAAGCGGCGGGCGCGTCAGCGCGTGGTACACGGGCGCAGTCTTGCCCTCGGCCAGCGCGCGCGCAATCAGCACGTCGATCACGCTGCCGTTTTCGGCGTGCATGCAGATGAGCGCGCCGTTCTTCGCGGTCTGCGAGAGCGCTTTGAAAATAGTCGCGTCGTCCACCATCAGCACGTTGGGGTAGGCCATGAACAACTTGAAGCTGGCCACGCCTTCGCGCACCATGTCGTCCATGTCTTCCAGCCCCGAAGCGCCCAGGTCGGTGACGATCATGTGCAGGCCGTAGTCGATGGTGGCGCGGCCTTCGGCCTTCTTCCACCAGGTGTCGAGCGCGTCGCGCATGCGCGTACCGCGCGCCTGGATAGCGAAGTCCACAATGCTGGTGGTGCCGCCGAAGGCCGCCGCGCGCGTGCCGGTTTCGAAATCGTCGGCCGACGTGGTGCCGCCGAAAGGCATGTCGAGATGGGTGTGCGCGTCGACGCCGCCGGGGATCACGTACATGCCGGCCGCGTCAATCACGGTATCGGCGGAAGCTTCGGGGATGCCGGCGCGGACCTCCAGAATGCGCTCGCCCGCGATCAGAACATCGGCGGCGCGCGTGTCGGCGGCGGTGACTACGGTGCCGTTGCGTATGAGTGTGTTCATGATTGCCCCTCCGCCGTCCGCATGGCCCAGGACTGGAACGGCTTGCCGCTCTCCACCTGCTCCATGGTGATGCAATTCTCCACCGGGCAGACCAGCCAGCAGAG
>CAZARO010000843.1:0-3383 GCA_964487165.1 uncultured Solibacteraceae bacterium
TCTTCATTCAGTTTCAGACTACGCGCGCGCGCAACGCCACCAACACGGCGGTAACCATGCCGACCGAAGCGGAACGGGAGGGCGACTTTGCGGGAGTGGCCAATATTTTCGATCCCACCACTAAGCAGCCCGTCCCCAACAACACGATTCCGGCAAACCAAATCAGCCCGCAGGCGAAATACTTTCTGAATTTCTATCCGCTGCCGCAGTTCACCCCGACTGGCGTGCTGGGCAACAACTATCAGGTGGCGGTAGTCGGCCGGAATGTACAGGATCAGGTTTCCGGACGCGTCAACAAGAACATCAATAACAAAAGCAGCCTGCAGACCCGTTTTGGCTTTCAGGACACCACCAATCAGAACGACAACATTCTCTCCTGGCTGGACCACGTGAAGAACAAGGGCTACCTGGGCGAAGCCGCTTACACGCGCACTTTCACACGGACGTTTTACGGCCGATTCTTGGTCAACTACACGCGCTACTCGTCGTTGACCACCCCCTTCTTCGCCAACACTACCAACGTCTCCGGAGAGGCCGGGATTACCGGCAACGACCAAAGCCCGAATAACTGGGGTCCACCGAGCCTGGGCTTTAGCGGCAGCGGCATCTCCGGCCTCTCGGACACGAATGAGAACTTCGTGCGGAATCAGACCACCACTTTCAGCGGGGTCCTGACTTATATCCGCCGGCCGCACAACTTCCAGTTCGGGGGCGATCTTAAGATTCAGGATTTGAGCCTCGTGGGACAGTCGAACGGCCGCGGCGCCTTCGGCTTCAACGGCCAGGCTACGGGGTTCGATTTCGCCGATTTCCTCTATGGAGTTCCGGATACCAGCAGCATTGCCTTCGGCAACGCCGATAAGTACTTCCGTTCGTACCTCTACGACGTCTATATCAACGATAGCTGGAACGTCAATTCATCCCTCACCTTCCAGTGGGGCGTGCGCTGGGATTATAGCTCCCCGTTCACGGAGGAGTACGGACGCCTCGCCAACCTGGACGTTGCTCCCGGCTTCACTTCGGCCCAGCCGGTAACCGCATCCGATCCGGTTGGCTCGCTGACCGGCATGCGCTACCCGGGTTCGCTGATCCGGCCGGACAGGCACGAGATTTCGCCGCGGGTCTCAGTAGCGTGGCGGCCGATTTTCGGCAGCTCGATGGTGGTACGCGCAGGCTATGGCATCTACTACAACACTTCGATCTACGGGAGCATCGCCATGGCGATGGCCCAGCAGGCGCCGTTCTCCAAAAGCCTGAACCTGGTCAACAGCCCCAGCGATCCGCTGACCCTGGCGAATGGTTTTAATGCCTCGTCTAACTTTACCGCCGACACTTTTGGAGTCGACCCCAACCTTCGCGTGGGATATACACAGAGCTTCTATGTGTCGGTGCAGCAGAACGTGACTTCCTCCCTGCTCCTCACCGCGCAATACAGCGGAGTTAAGGGAACGCGCACGCTGCAGGAGTTCGATCCGAATACCTATCCGCTGGGAGGCACACAGCCCTGCGCCACCTGTCTGCCGGGTTACTCATATCTGACCTCCAACGGCAACTCCGACAGGAACCAGGGGCAACTGACGCTCAGGCGTCGCTTCCATGCCGGAGTCTCCACCAACTTTGCGTACACCTATTCGAAGTCCATTGACGACTCGGGATCGCTGCTTGGTTACGGTGGCGGCAGCGGATCGCTCGGCGGAATCGCCCAAAACTGGCTCGACCTGGCGGGTGAACGCGGACCTTCCACCACCGATCAGCGGCACTTGTTCACCGCGGCGCTGCAGTACAGCACCGGTGTGGGCGTCCATGGCGGCGCGCTGCTGAGCGGCTGGCGCGGGCTGATTCTGAAGGGATGGACCTTCCAATCGAACATCAACTTCGGCAGCGGCCTTCCCTTTACGCCGCTGTACTACGAACCTCTGCCGGGTTCCGTCGCCACCGTGTTGCGTCCGGAGTATGTCGGCGGCAACGTCTACGGCGGTTCCGGCACTTTCGTCAATCCGCTGGCGTTTGCGGCGCCGCCCCCCGGCCAATACGGCAATGTCGGGCGGGACTCCCTTTACGGACCCAACCAATTCTCCATGAGCGGCTCCATGGCGCGCTCATTCAAGGACAAATATACCGTCACTTTCGCCGCCGCAAACGTGCTGAACCACCCCACTTTCTCTAGCCCTTACAGCACCTTTTACCCCGTAACTTCGCCCACCACTGGCCTCGAGAGTTACGGTAAGTTCGGAGAGCTTCTGTCTCCGGGCGGAATGCGTCAGATCACAGCCACCTTCCGATGGACGTTCTAACTTATGCGAACCATTCCCTTTGCTCTGCTTCTCACTATACTGGCGGCAAATACCCTGCTGCCTCAACAGAAACCGCAACAGGCGAATACGCAACAGGCCGCGCAGCCCTCCAGCGGGCCGTTTAAGTTCGGCATCAGCATCAACACGGTGATGGAAGCCGTCTCCGTCAAGGACAAGAACGGCAAGCCGATTGAAGGCCTGACGGCCAAAGATTTCGTGGTTACCGAGGACAACGTGCCGCAGACTATCACGTTCTGCGACTTCCAGAAAATGGAAGACAACGCCTTGCCGCCCATAGACGTAACTACAGCGCCGCCCATTACCAGCGAGAAGGAAAAGGCCAAAGTCGAGTCCGTCACGGGTAACCAGATTCAGCCCGAGGCGCCGGGCGACCTGAAGTATCGCAACCGCCGTCTGCTGGTGCTCTATTTCGACCTGACTACCATGCCGCCCACGGACCAGTTCCGCGCCTTCGACGCGGCGGAAAAATTCATCACTAAACAAATGAAGGCGGCCGATCTGCTGGCCCTCATCAAGTATGACGGCGAGGCCGTGCGCGTGCTGGTGGATTTCACCGATAAACGGGACGACCTGCTGATGGCAGTGAATAAGATGGTGATGGCTGACCAGGGCCTTGACGAAACCAATACCGACGCGGATGCCTCCGATACCGGTTCGGCCTTCGGCGAGGACGATTCCGAGTTCAATCTCTTTAACACCAACCGGCAGCTTGCCGCCTTGCAGACCGCCGTCAGGATGCTGGGCTCGCTCAATGAGAAAAAGGTGTTGATTTACTTCACCAGCGGGCTGCAACTGAACGGCATCGATAACCAGGCGCAGTTCCAGGCCACCTCCAACGCGGCCATCCGCGCCAACACCATCATCGACACCATCGATGCTCGCGGCCTGGTCGCGCTGCCGCCTATGGGCAATGCCACGCAAGCCGCTTCGGGCGGGGCGGCAATGTACACGGGAGCCGCGCAGATGGCCTCCATCAATCGCTTCCAGGGGTCGCAGGACACCATGTATGCCCTGGCCACTGACACTGGCGGCAAGGCGCTGCTGGATAACAACGATCTCGACGTGGGT
>CAZARO010000844.1:0-3381 GCA_964487165.1 uncultured Solibacteraceae bacterium
CGCTGCCCCACATAGTGGTCGTGGACGACGGCCGCGGCCCCGAGTTTGGCGATCTCTTCACTCGCGTGGCGGAACTGCCGGGCGTCGAACTGCTTCGCCACGCCACCAACCTGGGCAAGGGCGCGGCGCTCAAGACCGGTCTCAACTACGCCCTCTGCCGGTACGCCGGCTTGACTGGAGTGGTCACCGCCGATGCCGACGGCCAGCACCATCCCGACGATATCGAACGTGTCGGCGAAAGCCTGCTGGCGCATCCCGACAGCCTTGTCCTGGGCTGCCGCAGCTTCCACTCCGAAGTGCCGCTGCGCAGCCGCATCGGCAACCTGGCCACCAGCGCCATCATGCATGCCCTGATGGGCCGCAAGATGAGCGATACCCAGACCGGCCTGCGCGGTCTTCCGGCCGCCTTCGCGCCGCGGATTCTGAAGATCGAAGCCAACGGCTACGAGTTCGAGCTCGAAATGCTGATCGCGGCGCACCAGTTGGGTGTCCCGCTGGTGGAAGAGTCCATCCGCACCATCTACCTGCCGGGCAATCCGTCTTCGCACTTCAACCCCATCGTGGACTCGATGAAGATCTACTTCATCCTGCTGCGCTTCGGATCGGTCTCGCTGCTCACCGCGCTGCTCGACAACCTGGTCTTCATCCTGGCGCTGCACCGCGGCGGCTCGGTGCTGCTGTCGCAAGCCCTCGGACGCATAGTAGGTCTGGCGTTCAACTATACGATGGTGCGCAGCTCAGTTTTTTATTCGCACCAGCGGCACAAGACGGTGCTGCCGAAATACCTGCTGCTCGCGCTGGTGAGTGGAACGGCCTCGTACGGCGGCATACGGCTGCTAGCGTCGACCATGGGGATCGCCGCCATCCCGGCCAAGCTGGCGGTGGAGTCGCTGCTGTTCCTGGTGAACTTCGCGGTTCAGCGGCTGTTCATTTTTAAACCGGAAGAAAGAAGACCAGAGTCAGAAGTCAGAACGGGACCCGCGGGTCTCTTCACGGCGGTGGTGGCGGCGGTGTTCGCGGCTGCGCTCGCAGTGGAAGCGCATGGCTTCCTCACGGCCACGCTATTCAGCCAGGATGTCTGGGAGCCCATCGGGGTCAAGCGCTTTCTGAAGTACATCGGCATGTTCCTGGGCGCCTCGGTGCCGTTGTTGATGATGGTGCCGTGGTCGTACGCCACCGCGATCTGCGGGCTGACGGCGGTGGGCACGGCCTTCGCGATCGGCCCGCTGCCGCTGCTGGCAGTCGCGTTTTATCTGCTTTCGGCGTGCGCCCTGGGCTCGCTGCTGCTGGGGCGCAAGCATGGCGACGCGCCCGAGGAGCAGCTCTTCGCCACGCTAATAGGCGCGGCGGTGTGGATCTTCGCCATGACTCTGGTGGCGCGAATTCCGGTAAACTACCCGGCGGCGTGGGCTGGATTGCTGGCGGTGCCGGTGCTGCTCGACTGGCGCGGCGCGGGGCGGCGCCTGGGCCGCTGGTGGCAAGTTTTGCGCGCCGCCGAACTGGGCGGCTACGCCGAGCGCGCGGCTTTCGCGGCAGTAGTGTTCGTGCTGCTGGCGCACTGGTTCGTGGCGCTGATGCCGGAAACCAGCGCCGACGGGCTGGCCATGCACCTGGCCATTCCCGCCAACATCGCCGCCAACCATGCCCTGACGTTTCAGCCCAGCCGTTTCGTGTGGGCGGTGATGCCCATGGGCGCCGATTTCTCGTACTCCATCGTGTACCTGATGGGCGGCGAGTATGCCGTGCATCTGTTGGACTACGTGCTGCTGTTGCTGTTCTTAGCGGTGCTCTACTTCGCCCTGCGCCGGCTGGTGTGCCGCGCGGCGGCCTTCTGGCTGCTGGCGCTGTTCGCTTCCACCCCGCTGGTGCAACTGGTCACCGGCTCGCTGTTCGTGGAAAACATGCTAGCGGCCATGGTGGTGGGGATGATGGCCGCGCTGTGGCGCTTCGGCGGCACCGGCGAGAGGCGCTTCCTGTACCTGGCGGCGGCCCTGGGAGGAACAGCGATGGCCACTAAGTTCGGGGCCCTCGCTTTTGTCGCGTTGGCTATCCCGTTCGCGGCCATCGAGGCGGCGCGCCATTGGAAATCGCTGGGGCCGCGTCCGGCCGCGGCCTGCGCGCTGGCGGCGGTGCTGCTGGTGGGGCTCGCGGCGCCGCCCTATGCCATTGCCTACGCCAAGACCGGCAATCCGCTGTTCCCGTTCCTCACCGACAAGATCCCCTCGCCGCTGATTCCCCCCAACGCCGGCATGGTCGACGAGCGTTTCAAGCGGCCGCTCAGCTGGAACACGCTTTACGACCTCACTTTCCGCAGCAGCCTCACCTACGAGGGGCGGAACGGCTCGTTCGGCTTCCAATACCTGGTGCTGGCGCCGCTGGGCGTGGCGGCGCTGCTGGTGGTCCGCCGCCGGCCCGGCAACGGCAACTCCGCCGCCAGCGCGGTCGTTGTTGCGCTGGGAGCGGGGGCGATCATCATGGCCACCCAGCCCAACGCCCGCTACGTGTACGCCGCCCTGCCTCTGCTCTCGGTGCCTTTCGCGGCGCTGCTCGGGTGGGCTTCCGGCACGCGCTGGCTGTATCGCGCGCTAATGGCGTTCGTGGTGGCGTGCGTGGTTTTGAACCTCCGCTTCATGCCGTCCGCCAGCTATTACCATCGCGATTTCAGCCTGCGCCTTCCCTTCTCGCGGGCCGAGCGAGACCGCTTTCGCGCTGCCAACGCGCCGGTCCGCGAAGTGATCGCCTGTTTTAACAGCAAGCACACCAATTCGGCCGTCATGCTGACTGCAGAAAGCGCCATCGCCGGCCTCAACGGCGACGTATATGAAAACCACTGGCACCAGATCAATACCTACTGGCGCATCCGCGACATGAAAACCGTCGCCGACATGGTGCGGCTGATGCAGAGCTGGAACGTGGAGTATTTCATCTCACCCAAGCCCGGGGTGGGCGACGAGATCAAGCCGGCGGTATTCAAGGAAATGCTGGAGCGCTGCACCCAGCCGGTGTTCCAGCAGGGCGGCGAGTACCTGGCGCAGTTGCAGTCCGATTGCCGTCCGCGCGAGGAGCGCACCGCCCTGCTGGTGCACCGTGGATCCTACGACGATTTCGACCCCGCCCTGCTATACCGCGGCGATTGGACCAACGACAAGAACTTCGCCGAGGCGGACCGGCATACCGTCAGCTATAGCGACGCGCCGGGCGCGGAAGTGGAGATCGCATTCGAGGGCAAGGCGCTGACTTACGTCTACACCAAGGCCCAGAATCGCGGTATCGCGTCGGTAACGGTAGATGGCGTGGACCGGGGCACGGTGGATCTCTATTCCGCGGAGACGAAATGGCAGAGCCGCACGCGTTTCTGCTGCTTCGGCGCCGGCCGGCACG
>CAZARO010000845.1:0-3378 GCA_964487165.1 uncultured Solibacteraceae bacterium
CGGGCAAGTGATGAATCAACTAATCGCGGTAGCGATTTCGTGGGCGCTGGCTATTGTCGGTACGCTGATAATTTTGAAGATTTGCGACGCGGTGTTAGGCGTGCGGGTGGGCGTCCATGAGGAGACTGAGGGTCTGGATTTGAGTCAGCACGGGGAAGATGCGTATAACTTGGAAGGATAAGGAGGGTCAGAATCCATGGTCGCCATAGATTGGCCACATAAACACGGATAAGAAGGAAACAAGAACGAGAATTCCTCCGCGGTAATTTCTTATCAGTGTTCATCTGCGTTTATCTGTGGGCAAATTTGTCTTGCCCGCGGGACAGTCCAAAGGGCGGAACATCTCAGAACGTGACAGGGGGCGGGCGGCGACGCTTCGTCGGCGAACACCTCCACATCGTCTTTGGGACCGACCGGCAGTGAGATACCATCCTCGCGAAGTTCGTCCGATCATTTGCACGACCTATTGGATACGGTGGAACGCTTCCTCGCGAGTGTCGAGCCAAGTTGAGGTGCCGCACTGATGGAGGGTCGGGCAATATGCGTGCCACTTATCTTCATCGGGCTCGACAATCGGGCCTCCATATCCATAACTGAGAATGCTGACTAGGAATAGGACAGCCTTCGTGCCGTCCAGACATCTTACTCGAAATCCCACGGGCGGAAGCGGTGCTGGTGCTCCGCCATATCGACGCGCTTGCCGCGAAAGCGGACGCCTTCCATTTCCAGGCGCGTGCGCTGTTCCATCCCCGCCTCGAACTTCAGCTTGATTTCGCCGCCCGCGCCCACTACTCGCTGCCACGGCAGCGAGCCGCCGGCGCCACGAAGTAATTGCGCCACCTGCCGATGGTAGAGCGGATAGCCCGCCGCGGCAGCTACCTGCGAGTAGGTGGCCACTTTGCCGCGCGGAATCGAACGAATGGTCTTGCGGATGGCGGCATCGCGCGTGGCGCTCTTGGGAGCGCGCAGAAGGCGGCGTGCCGCTTCGCGGGCAGTCAGTTTACGCCTCATTGCAGTTCAGAATAGCGGAAACAATCCTGTGCACTTACACTGGTTAACAGTATTTCGTCTATTGCGGATATTTCATTTGAATGCTAGGCTCAAATCGAGAGCCAATCATGGTCGACGACGCTATCTCCATTCCACCGCAGGACGCCGCCAGCCTGCACAGCTTGAGCCAACTCCTGCGCCGCGGCCCGCCCACCCTCGTCGGGGCGAAGGGTGAGCACGCCACCCTGCCGGCACCGCTCTACGACCTGCTCAAGAACATCGTTCGGAACCTGGAGGATGGGCGGTCGTTGGTTTTGATGCCGGAGGAACGGCAACTGACCACGCAGCGTGCGGCGGAGTTGCTTGGCATGTCGCGGCCCTATCTGATCCGCCTCCTGGACGCCGGCGAAATTCAGTATCATCTGGTCGGCAAGCACCGCCGAATCGCACTGCGCGATGTCCTGTCCTATGCCAAACGGCGCGCCGAAGGCCGGCGGGCCGCTCTCGACACGATGTCCCGCGATGCCTTCGAAGCGGGCCTGTATGACAAGGCCACGATTTCCGAAGGCGGCAGCGACGAATAGAAAACGGCCGGTCGCCGTTCTCGATGCCTGCGTCCTGATTCCGATGCCGGTCGCGGATACCTTGCTCCGTTTGGCGGAGCCTCCGGCTCTCTACGAAGCCCGCTGGACCGGCGAAATCCTGGCGGAAGGGACGCGCACGCTGGTTTCCCGGTTTGGCAAAACGCCGCAGAAGGCCCGATACCGCGAGGCCGCGATGCGCGAGTTCTTTCGCGATTCTCTTGTCGAGAACTACGAATCCCTCATCCCGGAAATGGAGCACCCCAAGGACCGGCATGTGCTGGCCGCCGCGGTCGCGTGCCGCGCCGACTGCGTGGTTACCTTCAACCTGAAGGACTTCCCATCTCGGGCCGTGAGCCGGTACAAGATATGTACAAGATAGACGCGATTGGGCCCTCGACCTTCTTAAAGCGGCTCCTGGCTCTGGACTACACCCTCTTGAGGAACGGCTGCGCGACCAGGCGGCAATCCGCATGCCATTGAACGACCTCCTCGATCGCCTGGCGGACTCGCTTCCAGACTTTGTTTCGACGTTTCGAAGGCTTCATTTACATTAAGGCTGCGACCCGCCGGATTGTCTCGCCGAATTGCGAAGCCGTCCGACTAATTACCAGCGTTCACCTTCTCCACGCTATCGATCGCCAGATAATCCACCGGCCCCTTTTGCGTCTTCAACGTAAACCCAAGTTGATCTCGCATGGCCGCGATGACAAGCGACGGGTCCAAGGGATTCGGCGTGTTCTCATCGGGCGTAAAATCCAAAGCGAAATCGTAGTCGCCTTCGAGTCCGGTCTGGTTCACTATGACACGCTCCAGTTGACGCGCAAACGTCTGGTTCAATTGCGCCAGGGAGAAGCGCGTGGCCACCACGTGATAAGAAACGATCTTCCGGTCGTCGTCCGCCTTCGGGATGATTTTCAAGGAGTGCTTTTCGCCCTCTTGCGGCGGGAAAAGCTTGGGCGCGGATTTGCCGGGCCCCAGAATAATCACGGGGACTTCCCTGGTCTCGTGATGAAACTTGAGGCCAAACCGCTCCGCCAGCAGAGTCCGCGTCATCAACTTCATCTCGTCGTCGCTGGCATTGCCCGAGGCCTTTGCGATGATGTCGTAGCGGTCATTTTCCATCCAGGCCGGACCGGCCGAATGTTGCGACGGCAAAATGTCGTACGCCCATTCCAGCAGAAACTTGACCGACGTGGCGCGCGCCTCGAATCTTCCTCCCGGCGATGTAAAGCGGACCATTCCGTTGTGTTCTCCAGGTGGCTCCGGGGTTCCGGGTTTGCAGGGAGTGATCGATGCCACTTCGAAAGCCGGGGCGCTCTTGAGGTCCTGGCAGTGGCAGTAGTCCCCGAGCAGAAGCAGGAGGGGAGCAAACATGAATGTTCTAATCATGTGTCCCACTATGAATGGATTTCGGTGGCGCGGCGGTCGAGAAATGCCAAGGTTTGTCAAGAACGGTTAAGCCGGCTTGACGCATCTTGACGGTACTGCGGGTCAGGCGGCCTTAAAATGAAAGTCGCCTCCTTTCATGGAACGCCTTCTGGTGATCGATGACGATGCCGAGTTATGCCAACTCGTCACGCGCTTTCTTTCACGGGAGGGTTTCGCGATCCGCTGGGCGCTCGGCGGAAGCGCGGGCATCGAACAGGCGCTGGCCGAAGATTATTCGCTCATCTTGCTCGACGTGATGATGCCGGACACCGATGGTTTCGAGGTGCTACGGCGCATTCGGCAGCAGTCGCGGACTCCCGTATTAATGCTGACCGCCCGCGGCGACACGCGCGATCGCGTGCGGGGGCTCGAGATG
>CAZARO010000846.1:0-3378 GCA_964487165.1 uncultured Solibacteraceae bacterium
CCGACCTTTCCCATTCGACCATGACCACCTATTTCGCCAAGGAGTTCCCGGAGCGCTTCGTCTCCCTCGGCATCGCCGAGGCCAACATGTGCGCGGTGGGAGCGGGGCTGGCGCTGGCGGGGAAAATTCCCTTCGTATCCAGCTTCTCGGCCTTCGCCATGAACAAAGGCTTCGAGCAGTTGCGCTGCTGCGTGGCTTACCCGCACGTCAATCTGAAGGTGGTGGGCACGCATAGCGGCATCTCCATCGGCGAAGACGGCCCTTCGCAGATGAGCGTCGAGGAGGTCGGACTGGCCTGCTCCCTGGCTGGATTCGTGGTGATCGCGCCGGCCGATGAGGCCTCCACAAAGGCGCTGGTGAAGGCCGCCGCCGCGTATGTCGGCCCGGTCTTCATCCGCACAGGGCGTCCCAAAGCAGCGATAGTGTACGGAGCGGACCAGAAATTCGAAATCGGCAAGGCCATCCAGGTGGCCGATGGCAGCGACGTTACCATTATTGCCAACGGTTTGCTGGTGGCCCAGGCGATGTTGGCCGCGGATACGCTGGATGCCGAAGGCATTTCGGCGCGGATGATCGATATGCACACTGTGAAGCCGCTGGATCGTGAAGCCATTGCGCGCGCGGCCGCCGAGACCCGGGCCATAGTGGTAGCGGAGGAGCACCTGGTGGATTGCGGTTTGGGTGTGCGCGTGGCCCAGGTGGTGGCCGAGACGCGGCCGTGCGCCATGGAATTCGTGGGCATCCATGACAAGTATGCAGAATCCGGCCAGCCCGATGAACTGCTCGATAAATATGGACTGATTGCCCGCGACGTGGCGGCGGCCGCCCGCAAAGTCATGGCGCGCAAGAGCTGACCGGACTACATGCCAGAGAGCGAATGCCTGTCCGAGACCATGCTGGAGCAAAGTCCGGCGTGTCTCTGGATGGTGCGCGACGACCTGGTGTTCCACCGGGTGTATGGCAAATCGCACTCCATTCTCGGTAAGCCCTCGGGCGAGTTGATGGGCGAGTGCGCGCTGGATGTGCTCGACCCGGAAGTGGCCAAGACGTGGTGCAGCCGCTTCGCGCGAGCCTTGGCCGGCGAGACCGTACACCTCAGCGAACGCAGCGGCGATGCCATCTGGTACATCTCCGTTTTCCCGGTTTGCGGGAAAGACGGCGCGCGGTATGCCGGAGCCCTGGCGCGGGAAACCACGCCCTGGAAGACCGCCGAACAGGAACTGCGCAATACCGTTTTGAGCGCGCTGAAATCTCAGGAATTCGAGCGCAATACGCTGTCCAAATTTCTCCACGATGTGGTGGGGCAGAACCTGACCGCCCTGGGTCTGCAACTCGACCTGGCGCGGATGGACGTGGAAGGTGTTTCTCCCGAGACTTGTGTCCGCATCGGTGAAATCCAGAAAGTACTCGAAACCATTATGGAGCAGGTGCGGGACTACAGCTATCACCTCAACCCCTCGGCGGTGGAGCGGGCGGGCCTGCGGTCGGCGCTCGACCGTCTGGTCAGTCACATCCGGGGTCGATTCACCGGTGGGCTGCGGGTCAATGTAGATCCGAATTTGAAGATCGATCCTAAAATCGCTTCGGCTTTCTATCACATCGCCCAGGAAGCCACGGAGAACGCTTTGCAACATGCCAGTTGCTCCGCCATCGAAATCGCGGTAAAGTCCACACGTACTGGAGCTTCGATGGAGGTTCGCGACAATGGGAAGGGATTCGACCCGGCTGACATCCTGGCGGGGGCGCGGGGACTGGGGCTGCTGAGCATGGAACACTATGCCGCGCAGGCCGGGCTCGATCTGGCGATTACCAGCAATAAGAATACGGGCACAACCGTTCGGGCCGCGGCACCGGAGGCCGCATGAGGAATCGATATGCCGTTCGACATTGTACTGGTCGATGACCATAAGCTGGTTCGCGATGGGGTGAAGACCATCCTGGAACGCGGCGCCGAGTTCCGCGTGGTGGGCGAAGCGGAAAACGGAGCTGACGCGGTACAACTGTGCAAGAAATCCGAACCGGACCTGGTGCTGATGGATATCGGCCTGCCCGGCATGAACGGCATTGAAGCCACCACCGAACTGCTGCGCCATTGTCCCGAGGTGAAAGTGGTGATCCTGTCGATGTACGACGACGAAAACTCGGTGGTGAGCGCCATCCGCTCCGGCGCGCGGGCATTCGTGCTGAAAAAGGCTTCCTCGGCGGAGCTGTTGGATGCCTTGCGCACAGTGGCGCGCGGCGGATCGTACCTCAGCTCGCAGGTCTCGGACCGGCTGTTGGCTCGGATTCAACGCGGCGACCTGGATACTCGCGACCGCAGTCCGCTGGAGTCGCTCTCCCCACGCGAATTGCAGGTGCTGCGCCTGGTGGCGGAAGGCAAGACCAGTAAGGATATCGCCGTCTTGCTCGATTTGGGATTGCAGACCATCCGCAGCTATCGCAAGACCATGATGAAGAAGCTCGGAGTAAACAATGTGGCGGGTCTGACGCAACTGGCGCTGGCCGCGGGCATCACCCACTGGAATAAGCCCGATGCGGACACCTTGGGGTGATTGCGCGGTTTCCGGGGCGCCCCCGACGGTGCCATCCGTTCCGATTTCCTCGATCAGTGCCAAGCGGATTCCGAAGACGAACTTATCGCCGCGGCCGCCGACGAGGCTCTCTCCATGATGGAACCTGAGTTTGAGGAAGAGGAAGAGGACGAGGACGAGGAAGACGATGAGGAAGGCGATTAAGCCAACTGATCAGACGTTGGGCTCGCCGTGAATCTCGATCTCGTCCGGTTCCACGCCTTCGCAAGCAGGCTCCGGCAGGCGGCCGGTAATATCCGCCCAAGCCCAGAAAAGCGCCGTGCTGGAACTGAGCGCTCCCGCGATCGCGCCGATGGTGCGCGGGTTCCAATATTGCGACGCGACACCCGCCAGCAACATGGAAATCATCATCACCGACCAGGTGGTGGTTTCCATGGTGGCGAACACGCGGCCCCGGAAGCGATCCGGAACATGGCGCAATAGCTGCGACATATTCATAACTGAGCTGACACCGACCCCGGCGCGGGACAGCGCGATAAAGACCAGGGCGGCATAAAAGCTGCGCACCTGGCTGAAGAGAATGTATGCGCCTCCGTGGACGATATAGCAGACTACTACCGCGCGCTTATAGTTTGCGAAACTGAGACGCCGGCTGAAAGCGTACGCCAGTCCGCCGCCGCACACCAGCCCGACGCCGGCGCATCCCCAGATCAGCCCCAGGCCGTAAGGGCCGCGATTGAAGACCATTTCGCCGAAGACCGTGAACAGAATTTGCGCCGCGCCGCCGCCGGTGGCCCAGCCGACGTTGACCATCGCCAGCCCCAGAATTAGCGGCACCGACCGCATG
>CAZARO010000847.1:0-3376 GCA_964487165.1 uncultured Solibacteraceae bacterium
GGCACAGAGGTGGCAGAGGTCACGGAGGCGCGTTCCTCGGAAGGATCAGCGTCTCAGCGGCTTGGGTTCGCGAGGATGGCCGCGGCGTTTGCGAAGATTCGGGCCGGTAGTCTACACCCCAAAGAATATTCACCGCAGAGGCGCTGAGACACGGAGGAAAATAAAGTCAAGACCGGAGGCCACAGAGGTGGCAGAGGTCAGGGAGGCGCGTTCCTCGTAAGGATCAGCGTCTCAGCGGCTTCAGTTCGCGAGAATCGTCGCGGCGTTTGCGAAGGTTCGGGCGGTAGTAGTACAGAGCGCTCACTCCAGGTTTTCGACCCTGCCGCTACGGTATGCGGACCACGCTGTAACTCGCCAGCGTCAAGGTATCGCCCGCCGATGCCAGCATGCCCTGAAAATTAATTATGATGCCGGCAGCGTAGGCGTCCGCGGAGGGCGCCACGCCGGCACTGAAGGACAGCACCGTGCCCCAGGACTGCGCACTGAGTTGCGCCCCAGATGCCAGGATGGCCGCCTCCGCACGCCCCGTCACCAGGGCGTCGGAAGTGGCGCCGCTGCGGTTCAGAATCGGGGTGGCGGCCCAATCCACTTCGAACGTGAAGCCCGAAGCGGCGCCGGTGTGGGCCAGGTCGAAATGAATCTCCACCCGGTCGCCAGGCAGCAATAGGCCCGCCGGAATGGAGCAGGCTCCGATGCTCGCCAGGGAAACTCCGGTGGTGGTGCCGCCGGTTCCGCTGCACACCACCTGCGGCGAAGGGTTGGATGACGCGCTGCCGCCGGAAACTCCGGCCACGCGGTAGGAAGCCATCAGAGTATCGCCCGGCTGCGGGGTGTTGGCGCTGACGAACAGCAGCGAGGTGCCACTCACGGTAAAATCCTGGCCGGCTTTTTGCATGATGCCGTTGCGATAGAGCGCCAGGCTGGTTGACGGACTGGGCGTCTGCGAAAGGGCGAACGCCGTGTTGGAGCCGTCCACGATGCCGGCCGGAGAATCGCCATCCATGAATGATGCGGTCGTCGTACCGGAAGTGCCGCACGTGCCCGAAGAGCCGTCGACATGCAGGCAGTCGGAAGGATTGCCGCTGACGCCATCGATGGATCCCAGCGAATTGAGGAAGGCCACGCGGCCGGCGGCGAAGGCGGAACCTTCGAGCGGGCGCGCCGCGAGATCGGCCGTCAAGCCCGTCACCTGCGACTCCGTGATGGGACCGGTGGTAATCTGGCCGCAGCTGGTGATGGCGCCGGCGGTCGCGGCGTTGACCCGCACGGCGCTCACGCGCACCGGCTGCGTGCTGGACGGCACCGACCAGGTTTCCTGGAATTGCACGCGGCCGTCGCTGTTATACACCACTGTATAATTGCCCGCCGGCGCAGCGGGCGAGGGCACGAGCTGCACGCGCAGGTTGCCGGCGATCACTTTCACGGTGATGCTCTGGGTGGCGATATTGGCGCTGTCCGGGGATTGGAAGCTGTTCCAGCTGATGGTGAGGATGCCGTTGAAACGGGTGCCATCGGCTTTATAGAGCACGTCCTGAATGGTGGTGAGCTGCGGGGTAGCTGCCATGGCCGAAGACAGGCACACGGCAGCGAGGAACATACGGCGCATGATGGGATTTCTCCGGCCTTCAGATTAGCGGGAGTCCCGCGCGCGGGGGTGCGGCCTCATTTTGTCCAGGCCGCTAAATAGTTGAATTGCAAGCGGCAGAAATCCGCGAATTGCGGGCAGATTCTTGTGAACGGCTTTTGGCGGCTCCTGGAAGCTGCTGGCGGTTGCCTATTATTGAGTCTCGCGTAATAGAGTTAGGAGCGCGCCTCGTGGGGCAGGATGGCATCCTGCGGCCGATTGGCAATCGGCCCGGCACGGCCTGTTCACGGCCCTCCGGAGCGTGTTACCAACCCGCCGCAGGGGGCAATTAGCTATTAGCTTCGGCGGCCTGGAAAGGCCGCCTGCAGGCACGATTGCCTGCCCCACCGCCTGCCGATCACTTCTTCGGGGGCGCCTGCGGCGAATCCGAAGACAGCGGCAATTCGAAGAACAGCAGTTCCTTACCGCTGGAGGCATCCTTCATCCCGCGAATATAGATAGTCGCCCCGCGCTGCAGGCCCGTCTCAAAATACAGGAAGCCGCTCGCCGTCTGCCCCGGCGGCAGCATCTGCGCCGCAAAGGCGTGGCCTTCGATCTCCCACTCGTCCAGTGGATTCTTCTTGCCGAAAATCTTGGGCGCCGCTCCGGCTGGGCCGTCGATCACGTTCGGCCGCTTAGGCCCCACCGCGTAGCGGACGTCGTGCGCCGGCGTGGCGTCTACGCGGTCGCCATTGGGGCCGACATACTCGGCGTGCAGCCCGTCGAGCTTGATGGACACATTGCCGTCGTTCTGCAGCACCACCAGCACCGGCAAAACGCCGTACTGGTATGGATCCACCTTGCCAAAGGCCACTTTGACCTTGTCGCCCATCACGTAGGGATCGACGCCCATAGTGACCTTGTCGTTGGTCTGGTGGCTCGAGAAACTGTCAGCCGGCCCGGGTTTGAACAGCGACGGCTGCTTGTCGGCTGCAAACGCGGCGGTTATACTCAGTAGAAGAGCCAAACGTTTGAAAACAAAAGGCATTTATTTCCTCTATCGATTCTTGCAGGCCTTCGGACTACCTGTCTTGCTATTGTATTTCCTATTTCGCGGATTACGAAACCGCGGTTATTGGCACTCCCTGCCTCAACGTTTCGGATTTCTGCCTGGTTCATTTAGACAGACCGGTCCGGGCGCCATCTGGTTGCATGCAGTTTCGGTGGGCGAGGTTCTTTCCTCCATGGAATTCCTGCGCCAGGTGCGCACCGCATTCCCGCGCACGCGTATTTTCGTTTCCACCACCACGCTGGCCGGCCGCGCCACCGCCGGGGACAAACTCGGCGCGCTGGCCGACGGCGTCTTCTACGCGCCGGTCGACTATGTGTTCGCCGTCCGCCGCGTTCTGCGCGCCCTGCGCCCTTCTGTGGTGGTGATCGCGGAAACCGAAATCTGGCCCAATCTCTTTCGCGAAACCAAGCGCACCGGGGCCGCGCTCACTCTTGTCAACGGCCGCATTTCTGATAAAGCATTTCCGCGCTATCTCCCCTGGCGCCGCTTTTTCGCCGCCATCCTGCCGTCACTGGATGCCGTGCTGGCGCAATCCGAGGAGATGCGCGAGCGATTCGTGGCTCTGGGCGCACCGTCCGCAAAGGTGCAGGTAACGGGCAATTTCAAGTACGATTTCGAGCCGCGGGCGCTGGCGGACGGCTCGCCGGTCAAGGATCTTCTCGACCGTCTGCAGCCGGCGCAAGTGTGGATCGCCGCCAGCACCATGCCGCCGGCCGCCGCGGGAGACGTGGACGAAGACG
>CAZARO010000848.1:0-3375 GCA_964487165.1 uncultured Solibacteraceae bacterium
CGTCGGCGGCGTTCTGGGCCTTGCTGTTTTTCAGATTCCGCACGTTGGGATCGGGATTGGGCGTCACCAGGATCTGCGCCATGTGGATGGTGGGCTCGGCCGGATTGAACATCGCCTTGTTGGCGTTGTAGAAGTTGGTCACGTCGGCATCGGTAATGCTGATGTGGGAAGTGATTTCGTGATTGATCAGCTTGTTGACGGTGAGGTCGCGGCGCACCTGGCCGCGCAGGTCGTCAATCGTCATGTGGCGTTCGGCCAGCTTCTTTTCGAACTCGTCCTTGGTATACGGCGCACGGCTTTTGTTGACCTCGGTATCGATGTCGGCATCGGTAGCGGTGATGCCGAGCTTCTCGGCCTGCTGCCACACGATCTCGGTGGAGATCAGCCGGCCGAGCAGGTCGAGCCGCTGCGCCAGCACCTGGTCTTCGTTGGATTCCTCGATGGGCTCAGGGTATTGCGTCTGGTAAATCTTATCCAGGTAGGCAATGGTGATCGCCTGGCCGTTGATCTCGGCCGCAACTCCCGCGGGAGCTTTGCGCTTGCACGACAACTGGCACAGCGCGGCAAGCACCGCGAGGAGAACTACAAAATATCGATTCATGCGAATCCCTATTGTAATTGGAATCGGACTGCCAGGGCAGCTAGAATGGACGTTCATGCGAGTGGGAATCGTCGGCACCGGGGCGGTGGCCCGGAAACATGCACGCGCGTACCGAAATATCGGCTATCGAGTGGCCGCCTGCAGCAACTTCCACGAGGAATCGGGACGGCGCTTTGCCCAAGAGTTCGACGCGCTATTCGTGCCCGCGTACCAGGACCTTTGCCGCCACCCGCAAGTTGATTTCGTGGATGTCTGCACCTTCCCGGAGTTCCGCCTGGAAGCGGTGGAACTGGCCGCCGCGGCCGGCAAGCACGTGCTGGTGGAAAAGCCCATGGCGACGAATCTCGATACCGCCCGCCGGATGATGGAGACGGCGCGCGCGGGCGGCGTCCTGCTGGGCGTGGTAAGCCAACACCGTTTCGACGACGCCAGCCTGTTTCTCTCGCGCGCCATCCCTGCCGGCCGCCTGGGCAAGCTCATCGAGTGCGATTGCTACGTGAAGTGGTATCGCTCGGCCGAATATTACGCGCGGCCCATCAAAGGGAGTTGGAAGACGGAAGGCGGCGGCGCGCTCATCGGCCAGGGAATCCACCAGGTGGACCTGCTGCGGTGGCTGGCGGGGCCGGTGAAAGAGCTGTTCGCCGTCTGGCAACTGGGCGCTCGCAACCGCATCGAATCGGAGGACGTGGTCAATGCCGTGGTCCGCTACTCCAGCGGCGCGACCGGCGTGATCCAGGCCGCCACGGCGTTTTGGCCAGGCTACACAGAGCGCATCGAGTTCCACGGTACTGCTGGAACGGCCATCATTTCAGGCGACAAGCTGACCGCCTGGGACGTGGAAGACGACGGCGGCGAACCGGCACCGGTGATGCGGGAAACGGTCTCCGGCGCGTCCGACCCGATGGCCATCTCGCTCACGCCGTTCGAACGGCAGTTCCGCGATTTCGGAGACGCCATCGCGGAGGGCCGCGCGCCGCTGGTGTCCGGCGAGGAAGGCTATCGGGCGCTGGAACTGGTGGACGCGGTGTACCGCTCGTGCAGGACGGGAGAGAAAGTGGTGCTGGGGTAGCGGGCAGGTGTAGTGGAAAAGGCTCGCGGCGGGTCTTTGAGACAGCTACCCGATGTTTCGGACTTTCGTGTCGATTCTGGCGGCATCTGTCGTCTTGTCCGCACAGACCATGGCAACTCCCCAGAGAATTGCCGGAGTGCCACCCTCTACCTGGCCGATCGGCGATGGCGGCCCGGCGACGAGCGCACTGCTTACTCCCAGTGCCCTTGCCTGGGACCGCAGCGGCAATCTGCTGATCGCTGACTGGCGCAACCAGCGCATCCGCCGGTTGATGGCGGACGGAACTATCTCGACCGTAATCCCCTACCTCACCAATGGCGTCTACGGTATGGCCGTGGATAGCCATGGCAACCTGTATACGTCTGTGGCACCGGCGTCGGTTAGCGACCAGGCGCACATCTTCGAGTGGGCGCCGAATGGCAGCATGACGGAGACCCAGAGCCCCGGCACCATGGACGTGTCTCCGGGAATTGCCATCGACGCCGCCGACAACCTCTACATCACAGACAACGCCTTCGGGACAGGCGGATTCGTGTGGAAGCGGTCTCCTTCGGGTACCGCAGTGAAGATCGCGGGAAGCGGCGCCGGTGGCGTCGCCGGCAATAGCGGGCCGGCACTGCAAGTTACTCTGGGAGGACCGCACGCCCTGACGTTCGACTCCGCAGGGAACCTGTTGATTGTGGATTTTTCCGGAATTCTCCGTTTGAATCCCGACGGGACTTTGACTCGCTTCGCGCAAGGCTGGGAGCCGCTTAGAGCCGCTGGCGCGCCCGACGGCAGCGTCTATTTCGTCGGCGATTACTACGGTATTCAACGGTGGACCGCGGCCGGCGGCGTGGTGCAATTCGCCGGCACCGAGCAGCAGAGTTTCAGCGACGGCTGCGCGCTTTCGGGCGGGCAGCGGATGGCCAAATACGCCTCGATGAGTCCTGCCGATCTGCTGCTGGATGGCGCCGGCCGGCTTTACTTCGCCGACGATTTCATAGATTCGGGCGACTCGGGCTGGTTCTATTCGTACACCCAGGGCCGGATCAGGCGGATCGATCCCGATGGCTCGATTCGCACGGTCGCGGGCACTGGCAGTATGCCTCCGGAATCCGCGCCCGGTGGGCCGGCGCTGCAGGCCATCTTTCATAATCCGGAGGCTCTCGCGGTGGATAGCGGAGGCGATGTATTTTTCGCCGAGTCCGGCTCGAACCGTGTCCAGGAGGTCACCGCCGGGGGACAATTCCTCACCGTAGCCGGCACCGACTCGCCGCCGGCCGGCGATGACTCCGCCTGCTACTCGCCCACCGGCAGCGACGTTCTCTCGGGGCCGAAGGGTGTGGCCGTGGATGCGGCGGGCAATCTCTATATTGCCGATACCGGCAACAATCGGATTCTGCGCCGCACTCCGGATGGCGCTATCGCCACCATCGCCGGGACCGGGACGCAGGGCGAGACGGGAGACGGCGGGCCGGCCATCGACGCGGAAATCTCCAGCCCAACGTCGATTGCCGTCAAGCCCGACGGCAGTATTTACTTCGTCACGTCTTTCGAACTGCGGCGCATTCGCACCGATGGCGTTATCGAAACGCCCGTGGCGCCGCCGGGCATCGCGTCGATCGCCGTCGGCTTGGACGGCAATTTGATTCTCGGCGGAACGGACGTCTACAAAGAAACGCCAGGCGGCTTTTATGCGCTGCTGAGAAGTATTGGCGTGATG
>CAZARO010000849.1:0-3372 GCA_964487165.1 uncultured Solibacteraceae bacterium
TCAGCGTCCAGCTCCTCGCCGGCGATTGCAACGTGGGCGCCGACGGCACCGTCACCTACATCGACGGCAATCGCGTCTACGCCTTCGGCCATCGTTTTCTGGACGTGGGCGCCACCTCGCTGCCCTTCGCGCGCTCTGAGGTGCTCGCCCTGGTACCCAATACCAACACTTCGTTCAAGCTCTCGGCGGCGCGCGAATGGATGGGCTCCATCGGGTACGACGGCAACACGGCGGTTGCCGGCGAGTTCGGCAAGCGCGCCGCCACCGTGCCGGTTTCGGTGAACGTCACGCGCGACGGCCGGCACATCGAGTCCTACGGTATGCAGATGGTCAACGATCCGCTGCTCTCCCCGCTGCTGGTACAGATGGCCGTTTTCTCCGCCATCGACGCTACCGAGCGGACCGTGGGCGCCGCCACCGTGCGCATCACCGGCGAGATCGCTTTCCAGAACGCGCCCTCGCCCCTGCGCATCGATAACATGTACTCCGCCGACAACGGCTCCGCCACGCAGGCATCCCTTCTTACCGCCGTTCCGGTGGCCTACGTAATGCAGGGCGATTTCGACACGCTCCGGCTGAAAAGCATCGCGCTCAATATCGAAGCCTTCGAAGAGAAGAAGGAGTTGACCATCGACGGCATCACCGTCTCGCCGCGGGAAGCGCACGCCGGCGATACCGTGCGGCTGCACGTTTCGCTGGTGGGCGAAAACGGCGCGGAAACCTCGCGGCAGATGGATTATAAGATCCCCATCGGCGCGGAACCGGGTCCGCTCTACTTCACCGTGGCGGACGCCGGGACCTCCAACGTCGCCGATTTCCGCCAGGCGGTGAGCGCCACCGCCAGAAGTGCCAGCCAGGTCATCGCCACCGTGAACAACCTTCACCCCAACACCCGCGCTTACATTCGTGTGTGGCGCACCGATCCGGCATTCCAGCTGGAAGGCGTCGATTTGCCCGCGCCGCCGGCGTCCGTCTCGCTGATTCTCTCGGAATCGCAGACCAGCCTGGCGGGCATTTCGCAAACCCGCAACTCCAAAATCGCGGAAATGGAAATCGACGGGGGCAATGTGGTGATTTCCGGTGTCAAAACCGTACAGGTGGAAATCAAGGAATGATGGCTTTCATGCGCCAATTTGCCCGCCCCGCTACCATCGCCGCGGCGCTGGCCGCCGGCCTGTCCGTGGCCTTGGTGGGCAGCGGCACGCAGACCTGGGAGATGGATTCCTATAGCGACTTTATCCGCGGCCACTTCGAAGGCGTCTCGCTGAGCCGCGAAGGACGCATGTCGCTGGCTCCCAAGGTCGACACCGTTTTTACGTCAGACCAGCCGGTGATCTGGAGCGTGGCGCAGGCATCCGACGGCACGCTTTACGCCGGCACCGGCAACCGCGGCCGCGTCTACCGCATTGACCCCGCGGGTAAGTCCTCGCTCCTGTGGACCGCCGATCAGCCCATCGTTTTCGCCGTCACGGTGGACGCCAAGGGAGTGGTCTACGCCGGCACATCGCCCGACGGCAAAGTCTATCGCATCGAAAACGGCAAGGCCGTGGAGTACTTCGCGCCCAAGGCGCGCTATATCTGGTCGCTGGCGGTGGCGCCCGACGGCGCGCTTTTCGTGGGTACCGGCGACCAGGGCAAAATCTTCCGCGTGGAAGGCCCCGGAAAAGGCGAGCTCTATTACGATACCGGGCAATCGCACATCACCGGGATGGCCGTGGACGCGCAGGGGCGCCTGCTGGCCGGCACCGATCCGAACGGCATTCTCTATCGTATTACCGCCAAGGACAAGGCTTTCGCGCTCTACGATTCTTCGCTGCCCGAGATCCGCTCCATCGTCCCCATGCCCGATGGCACGGTGTACGCCGCGGCCCTCGGCGGGTCCGTTGCCAAGCGCGCGCAGGCCGCGCAGCAGGCGGCCCAAGGCATGTCGGGCATCCCAACGATCGCGTCTACCACCATCACCGTGGAAGCTCAGGCGGGCGGCGAACTCAAGCCGCCGGAAGTCAAGCCGCAGCAACAGCCGCTGGTGGCGCCGCAAGTCAACGTGCCGGCCACGCCCGCGGCCGACGCCGGCAACGTCGACAAATCGGCGGTTTATCGTATCAATCCCGATAACACCGTGGAGACGCTCTGGAGCTCGAAGGAGGAGGATGTTTACGATCTGCTGGCGTTGCAGAATCAACTGCTCTTCTCCACCGACCAGAACGGCCGAATCTATGGCCTCTCGCCCGACCTCCGCATCACCCTGGTGACCGAGACCGGGGAGGGCGAAACCACCCGCCTGCTGCCTTCCGAGCACTCCGTTCTGGCCGCCACCGGAAACATGGGCCACATTTACCGTTTGGGCGATAAGCCCGGCGCGAGCGGCTCCTACGAAGCGCCGGTGCACGATTCCGGCACCGCATCGCGCTGGGGAAGCGTGAGCTGGCGCGCCGATTTGCCGGCCGGGTGCGGGCTGGTATTTCGAACGCGCTCCGGCAATTCCGCCCGGCCGGACCGCACCTGGAGCGATTGGTCGGGACCGCTGACCGATTCCGCCGGCTCGCGCATCGCCAGCCCCAACGCGCGCTTCATCCAGTGGAAAGTGGAGATGTCGGGCACGGCCGGCGCCACGCCCGTGCTCAGCAGCATCACCCTGGCATACCTGCCGCAGAATTCGCCCCCGGTGGTACGAAGCATCAGCGTGATCAGCCAGGCGGCCCTCACGTCGCCAGCCGCCAAGGCGTCCGCAAGCTCCTCTTCGGCGGCGTACAGTGTGACCGTCAGCGGCGACACTGCCGACACCAGTGGCGCCACCACGTCGAGCGGTACACCCACGCAGACGCTGACGCGGGCGGCGTCGCAACAGATCACCGTGAGCTGGCAGGCCGACGACCCCGACGGCGACCGCCTGGTCTACAACCTCTATTTCCGCGCCGAAGACGAGACCCAGTGGATGATTCTGCGCTCCGGCACGCACGATAATTCCATGACCTTCGACGCCGACATCCTGGCCGACGGGAAGTATTACTTCCGCGTGGTGGCGTCCGACCGCGAGTCTAATCCGCCGGCCAGCGCGCGCGAGGCGACACTGGTCAGCACCCCGGTGATGATCGACAACACACCGCCCTCCATTACCATGGGCACGGTGCGCTTTGCCGGCGGGGCCGCGCACGTGGAATGGGAATCGGTGGACGCCAGTTCCGCCCTGCGGCGCTGCGAATATTCGCTCGATGCCGGCAATTGGGTGCCCATGGAGGCGGTGGACGGGGTGATCGATTCGCCGCGCGAGAAGTTCGCGCTGGATCTCACCGGGTTGGCCGCCGGCGAGCATCTGCTGGTGATCCGCGTGGCCGACAGCGCCAACAATACCGCTACCGCGAAGGTGATTCT
>CAZARO010000850.1:0-3370 GCA_964487165.1 uncultured Solibacteraceae bacterium
TCGCGGTAAGAGGCCGCATACTGAGCCGCGCGCGTAAGCAAGCGGTTTGATCGCGCAGCGTCCAACGACTGTCGTGTTGCCGATTACCCGCTATCTGGACCGGCATGTGGACTCCTCGGATGCCCGAAAACGGGAAGCGGTAGCGCCGTTGTGGCCAGATTTCCGGATCTGCTTCACGCATTACTTCGCCAATGACTCCCGCACCCGCGCGAACTCCGCACCGTCGCTGCCCGGAGCCGCCGTTACCGCCGCCGCAGCCTGCCGCAATGCATCGAGGCGCGCCGGAAGACTGTCAGCCTTTCCGTTCCTGGCAAGGTATTGCGCCAGCCCCGAAGGGTCGTAGCCGCCCGTTGCCATTATCCGCACCGCCGCGGCGTCGGAAGCCATGGCGAGTTGCCGCCGGAATAGCTCCATCCCCTGCGGAATCACACTGCCCGTTCCCTTGCGAACCGCATCGCCCTGCCAGCCATCCATATTTGCCAGCGGCTGCACCGCGATCTGCATGATATCCCCGCGCGTGAGCAGGCGTGTCGCGGTGCGCTGCGCCACATCCGCCACGGCATATGCCAGCAATCCGACAAATTCGCTTTCGCTCTCCGCCGCCATAAACAGTCCGGCGGAAAGGTAGATGAATCCCCCCGGCAGCACTACCGGTTCCGGCCCCAAGTCGTCCTTCACCACCGTCACGGCACAATGAAACGGAGAATCCGGAATCTGCCGCGCCAATTCACCGATCACCCTGTCTACATAGGCGCTCACCGCGGGATTATTCAGAAGCGTGGTCTTCGCGGCCATCCCGCTCGACAGCCGCTGTCCCAGCTCGATTTCCTTATCGACACTATAGAAATTGACGGGCTTCTGTTGCGCGCTCGCCACCAGCGCCACCCCGATCAGCGCGTATCGCCGGATACTCATACGAAACTCCTCCGCCTGGTTATGCCGCCAGGGCGGCCCACCTTTCACTGCGGCGCTTTGCGCAGTTCCGCCAGATGCGCATCCCGTCCGCCTCACTTCTTCGTTTTCGGCGCAATGATCGCCGTCAGCACGTCCGGCGTATTATCGATTCGCACCAGCCGCGGATAGCGCGGACCGCCGTGGTAATCCAGGCGATACGTCTTATAATACTCGCCATCCTTAATCAGCAGCTCGATCGGCTTGGTGTCGGTGACCGCCTTGTCGATCGCCTCCCGCAGGACGATGGTGCTGAACTGGCGGCCGTTGACGGCGATGATCCTGGTGGCCGGCGCGATCCCCGCCTTCCCCGCCGGACCGGCGAAAGCGATGTCCGAAATCGAGCCGTCCTCCCTGACCTTCAGGCCCGCCGAATAAATCAGATTGGCGCCATCTTCATTGCTCGTCCAGAAATCCGTCGGATCGCCATCGTACACCAGCTTCCAGCCCGAATGCTCGATGCCGCCTAGGGGCGCGTGCGCGCTGGTGGCGTGCAGCCGTTCATTCAGGAAGCCGGCCCAGTCGTAGGGCTGGACGGCGTTCAACCCGGCCACCACGTCCGCGAAGTCATAAGGCTTCAACGCCGGCGCACCGCCGGGGCCGCCGTGGAAGACGCGGCAGAAATCGTCCAGCGACCTCTTCCCCTTGCTGAGCTGCCGGATGGTCATGTCCGCGTCGAGCCAGATCAGCACGCCTTCGGGATAAAAGTCCGTGCCGCGGCGATACTCGGTGTAATCGTTTCCGGTATCGTAAAGGATTTGCGCCGCCACCGCGGTATCTTCCAGCGGACGCCACTGGCGGCCATATTCGTTGTCGAGCATAGCGGCCGTCTCAGCCAGCTTGTCGCGGTAATCTTCCGCCGTCCACAGGGTGCTCCGCGCCGTCAGCACCTGGCCCAGATACTCGGTCAGGCCTTCGTACGCCCACAACATGTCGCCCTTCATCGGAGTGTCGTAGTCGCCGTCGTGGCCGCCCGAAATCAGCCCGCGCGGCCGGCGGAATTTGCCGTTCCAGGAGTGTACGAATTCGTGCGGCAGCAGGTCGGCGGTGCTCCGCAGCTTATCGGGTTCGAGCAGCGTGCGTTCGTCATCGCGGTCGTCGCTCGACTCGTGATGTTCCAGCCCGAAATGGGAGACATGGTTGCTCAGAGTGTATAAGAAATGATAGCTGCGATAGTGGCGCGTGCCGAACAGCGCGCCCGCCTCGTTCACCAGGTTCTGGTATCGGGTGACGATCTCGGGGCTTACTTCCAGGGCGTGGTCGCTGTCGGCCGCCAGGTGCAGAAAATGCGGAATGCCGTTGTCCGTGCCGAGCTCGATGGTACGGTAATGTGCTCCCGCCGATACCGGCGAATCGATCAGGGTAGTGAGCGGCGCCGGCTGGAATTCGACCTCGTTACCGGATTCCTGGGCGATGGGCAGCGCGGTTCCGAAGCGCCATCCATTGGGGACGCGCAGGGAGGCCTGGTAGGGCAGGTCGTCGGGCTGGCTGCCTTGCGGGTAGAGCAGCACCTGGTTCCAATTCAGCACCGCCAGTTCGCTGGTGGCGGAAGCAGTCGAAGTGAACCCGCCGGACTCGGGCGGCGAGATGAAATCGAAGCTCACGTCGAGCGACGTAACGTCCGCAGGGACCTCTATGTGGAAGGCGAACATGTTCACGCTGTCGCGTTTCCACGCGATGGTCTTGCCTCCGCCCTCGACTTTCAGGCCGACCAGGTTGGCGATCGGGCCGGTCGGGGCGTGCTCGCCGGGAATCCACTCCGGATAGAGCAGGGTCAAGGGTCCGGTCTTCGCCGGCATAGTCATTCGGACGTGAAACAGGCGCCGCGGCGCGTCCGTGGCGTCCACCCGCAGGCGGACGGGACCCTGGCCAAACAGGGTCGCACACAGAGCGGCCGCGAGCGCGAAGTTCGCAATTCGCATAAGCTTCGATTTTGACGCATTTCGGAGTGGGGGGTGAGGGAGCTGTCAACTCGAAACTCTCGGGCAAGACACTTCACCACAGAGACACAGAGACACAGAGAAAACCGTGAACATAATTCTTGAGATCACAGAGGCAACAGAGGCCACCGAGGAAAAGCTGGTGGGCCTGAACCTGAGGGCGTTGCAAAATTCGGCTGATCGACCGCTCCCTCGCGGTCGCGGCTCGGTCGGCTCTGGCAAACACAGAGACCCATTCTGAGCCGCGCGCGCAAGCAAGCGGTTCTTCGAATTTTGCAACTCCCTCAGCTCTCAACTCTCAGCACCCCGGACGCGCCTGCGGCGCTATCCATGGGACCTGAAACTTTGAGAAAGCAAAGTGGGGCAGGTTGCCAACTGTTGCCAGCAGCCTGCGGGACCTCCCGCCCGGTCCGCACCATCGATGCAGCGGAAGGCCGATTGCCAATCGGCCGCAGGATGCCATCCCAATGTCACTTACA
>CAZARO010000851.1:0-3369 GCA_964487165.1 uncultured Solibacteraceae bacterium
TTCCGGGGCGCCCGGCGCCCGTCTCCAGCGAGGAATTCCGGCGCGCCTGCGGGCGCTTCGCCACGGGGGTAACCGTGGCCACGGTCTTCGACTCCGAAGGCATGCCCCACGGCCTCACGGTGAGCTCTTTCACCTCGGTTTCCCTGGCGCCTCCGCTGGTGTCCATCTGCCTGGGCCACGCGGTCAGCGTGATCGAACAGTTCCGAGCCTCCAGCGTTTTCGGAATCAATATTTTAGCCGACGACCAGCGGCATATCTCGGAGCGTTTCGCCCGCAAGGGTCATGACCGCTTCGAGGGCGTCGCATGGACCCGCGGAGAAACCGGCGTACCACTCATCGACGGCGTCCTGGCGGCCATCGAATGCCAGCTGGAACAGCGCATCCCGGTGGGCGATCACGACATCTTCATCGGCCGGATGGTGGCCACGCGCGTCACCGAAGGCGCGCCCCTGCTGCATTTTTCGGGCGCATATCGAAGGCTGCATTTATGAGCGATCCTCTTTCTTATCTCCACGACCAACTTGAGCAATGGCGCCACGAAGGCACCTTTCAGCGGCTCCGCATTCTCCAGGGCGAAAGCGCCGCGGAGTCGGTGTTTGACGGCAAGCAGGTGATTAACCTGGCTTCCAACAATTATTTGGGTCTCACCACGCACCCCAAGCTGCGCGAGGCGGCCATCGCCGCCATCCGCAAATTTGGAGTCGGCTCCGGCGCCGTGCGCACCATCTCGGGCACCATGAGCATTCACATGGAGCTCGAAGAACGCATCGCGGATTTCAAGCACTCCGAGGCCTGCGTGGTTTTCCAATCGGGATTCGCCGCCAATGCGGGCACGGTTTCGGCGATTCTGACCCCCGAGGACCACATCGTCTCCGACGAGCTGAATCACGCCAGCATTATCGACGGCTGCCGCCTGTCGCGCGCCAAAATTCACGTCTTTCCGCATAAGGATGCCGCCGCGGCCGAGAAAATCCTGGCGGAGCTCGACGCGGTGCCGGGCCGCAAGCTGGTGATCAGCGACGGCGTCTTCTCCATGGACGGCGATATCGGCGCGCTCCCCGGCTTGGCCGAGGCGGCCGAGAAGCATTCCGCCATCATGATGGTGGACGATGCCCATTCCTCCGGCGTGCTAGGGCGCAACGGGCGCGGCACCATCGATCATTTCAATTTGCATGGCCGCGTACAGGTGCAGGTGGGCACGCTTTCGAAGGCCATAGGGGTGCTCGGCGGGTATGTTTGCGGCAGCCGCGACCTGATCGATTTCCTGTATCATCGCGCGCGCCCGTTTCTGTTTTCGACGTCCCATCCGCCGGCCGTCGCGGCGGCGTGCCTGGCGGCGTTCGACGTGTTGGAGCAGGAGCCCGAACGCATCGATGCTCTATGGGATAACACGCGCTACTTCAAGAAAGGCTTGACGGACGCGGGATTCAATACGGGCATCAGCGAGACGCCCATTACGCCGGTGATCGTGGGCGAAGCCGCGGCGGCGCACCAGTTGTCGCGCGAGCTGTTCGCCGAGGGCGTGCTGGCCACCGGCATCGGATTCCCGACAGTGCCGAAGGGGAAAGGGCGCGTGCGTACCATCGTGACGGCGACGCATACCAAAGCGGAGCTCGATCGGGCGCTGGAAGTTTTCCGCAAGGTGGGCAAGAAGCTCGGGCTTCTGGGGTAGGGAGTCCCGCGCGCATCTGAGGGAGTTGCAAAATTCGGCTGATCGACCGCTCCCTCGCGATCACGGTTCGGTAGGCTCTGGCAAACACAGAGACGCCATTCCGAGCCGCGCGCGCTGGCAAGCGGTTCTTCGAATTTTGCGGCTCCCTCAGCTGTCGCCATGTTTTGCGAGACTCAATAGACGCCAAAGTTCGCAAAATCGCCTAGCGCCGGGTCTGAGATGCAAACTTGGAAATCCACTTTGGGATCATCTTCCGTGCGTCTTCAAGTGATACCGCACGCCCCTCGTCCGCGGCCTGGACGCCCCGGTCGATGGCCGCGAGCGTAGCGGCGTCAACCTCGACTTCTTCGGTCGCGGGAACTTGAAGTTGAAGATCTTCCATACCCACTTCTACAGTACTCCGATGCCCGCGGTTTTGCAGCCGCCTGCCCCCACCGCCGGGACTGCACTCGCAAAGGAACGTGAGGGGGCCGGAGGCGGTCAATTATCCGCCGGCGTGCGATCCACGTGATCGATAACCAGCACGGGCATGGAATGCTTCTCGGAGGAGAGCTTCAACCCCAGTTGCTTGTCGATGGCCTCGAAGACAGTCATAGCCCCGCTGGGTACGGGTGCCGCTGCGGCGCCCGCCTCGGGTAGTCCGCCGCGGCCGTAGACGCGGGCCGGCGGAGACCAGGTAATATCGAAATCGTAGGAGCCCGTGAGCCCGGTCAAATCCACCATCGGATGTCCGTACAGATATCCTATGGCGCCTCCCACATCCGGCAGTCGGTCCGCAAATTGCGCCATGGTGGTGTTGCGGCAGGAATAGGTAAACGCGCCGTCTTTGGGCGTGCGCGTACACCCCGCGTGCTCCTCGCCGGTGGTCTCTTTCAGCTTGCTTTTTCCCTTCGGCGCGGTCAACGCCCAGACGGTAATAGACTGTTCTTCGAAGTGCGATTTCAAGTGAAACCGCTCCGCCAGCAGGGTCCGCAGCATGGCCCGCAGCGTGCCGTCCGGGACCGAAGGATCGGCCTTGGCGATGATATCGAATTGGTCGCTATCCAGCCACTTCTCGCCGCCTGGTAGCATGTAGTCCTCCAGATTGTAGGCGAATCCGACGAGGTCTTTTATCGTCAGGCCGAACGCCTGCACCCGGCCGTTTTTCATTTCGTAATTGGTCTCGGTACCGGGCTTGCTGGGGCGAACCTCGGCGACCTCGAATTCCGTCACCTGAGGAGGCAGTTTCTCCACCGTCCCCGGCGGATTGGGGGCCGGCGTCTCGTTCACCTTGTCGATTACCAGTGACGATGCCGGCCGCGTCTGCGGTTCCACCTTGATTCCCAGTTGCTTCTCCATGTAGTCGAACAGCGAGATGCTGGGATGATCGCTGTCCCCGCCGCCGATCTGGCCGCGGCCGGTCCATTTCAGGGTCAGATCGTAAGATCCGGTCAGCCCGGTTTGGTCCACCACCGCATGATTGAAGTAATTCGGGGCCGTGCCGGGAAGCCTGTCTGCCAGGTCCGCCATGGTGACGTGCTGGCAGGCGAGTGTGATATAGCCGTCTACATTGGCCCGTTTGCACTGAGGATCGCCAGCCACCGCGCTTTCCTTGAGCAGCACCCGCTTGGTCGCCACCAGGGCCAGGATCTGCTCGGGCTTATCCTCCGTGCGGACTTTGAGCTGGAAGCGATCCTCCAGCAGCGCCTGCAGCATCG
>CAZARO010000852.1:0-3366 GCA_964487165.1 uncultured Solibacteraceae bacterium
CCTGCCCGCTTTCAAACTCCACGAAGGCCGGCCCCTCGGACACCGACTGCGCCGATACGGCACTCGCGCGCTCCAGCCGCAGGCCGAGCCACGACACGCCTCCCGCCGCGGCGAGAGCCAGAATCCAACGGCAGGTGCGGGGACGAATCATCAGTACAGTATATAAGGAGCACTAAGAAATCGGCACACCCTTACCATGTGGGGCAGGATGGCATCCTGCGGCCGAGTGGCACTCGGCCTTCGGAGGCGAAGCCTCCGGCTCGGCTTTGGTCCGGGAAGGATACTGAAGTCAGAAGCGGCCCCTGCGGGGCCGTTGGCTTGCCCGGCTGGACCGATTGCCAATCGATCCAAAGGATGCCATCCTGCCCTACCTGGCAATTAGCCCGTCCGTTAACCAACGGGGTATTGGCCGGAAGCGCTATCTACTGTATATTTCAATTTTCGGAACCTCGATCGCGAGGCCGGTGGAGGTTCGCGACCTATGAACACATCCCAGGCGACCTTGGAACAACAGGAGTTGCAGGAGGCGCGGCCCACCCTGCCGGACCGTATCGAAGATCTAGGAATTCCCCGTTCCATGATCGCCGACCTGTTCCTGCGCTATCTCTGGCTGCACGGCACGGGTACGCTCGATGCCCTGCACCAGAAACTGATGCTCTCGTTTCCCGTCCTGGAAACCATGTTCCACCAGTTTCGCCAGCAGCAACTGCTGGAAGTCAAGGGCATGGTGGGCAACGACTACTCCTTTACGCTCACCTCATCGGGGCGGGCTCTGGCTACGGCGCGCAGCGAGGTCTGCATGTACGTGGGCCCGGCGCCGGTCTCCATTCAGCAGTATCACCGCGTGGTGAAATCGCAAACCGCGCGCATCCAACTGAGCCGCGAGAGCCTGCGCTTGGCATTTAGCGACCTGGTGCTGCCCGACGCTTTGCTCGATTCCCTGGGGCCCTCGCTCATCGGCCACCAGTCCCTGTTCCTCTACGGCGGTACCGGCAACGGGAAAACCAGCATCGCGGAACGCATCCTGCGGATCTATACCGACACCGTGCTGGTGCCCTACTGCGTGGAGGTGGACGGCCACATCATCACCCTCTTCGACCCGGTGGTGCACCAGGCCCTGCCCGCGAACGACGAACTGCTCGATCCCCGCTGGGCCGTCTGCAAGCGGCCCTGCATCACCGTCGGCGGCGAGCTTTCCTCACAAATGCTGGAGCTGCAGCTCGACGAATCCACCCGCTGTTTCATTTCGCCCTTTCAGATGAAGGCCAACAACGGCATCCTGATCATCGACGACTTCGGACGCCAGATGGTGGCCCCGCGCGAACTGCTGAACCGCTGGGTAGTGCCGCTCGACCGCCGCGTGGACTACCTCACCTTGTCCTCGGGCATGAAATTTCAGGTGCCCTTCGAAGTAATGGTGGTCTTCTCCACCAACATGAACCCGCACGACCTGGCCGACGAAGCCTTCCTCCGCCGCATCCAGACCAAGGTGCTGGTGGACAACGTGAGCGCCGCGGTCTTCGACCAGATTTTCCACCGCGTGGCGCAGGCCCACCAGGTGCCCTGCGAACCGGGGTGCGCCGAATACCTGCGGCAGCGCTGCGCCGCCGTCGGCAGCAAGTTCCTGCGCGCCTGCTACCCCAACGACATCTACCGCCTGGTGAAAGCCATCAGCGAATATGAAGGCCGCGCGGTCCGCATGACCCGCGCCAACATCGACCGCGCCGTGGGCCTGTACTTCGCTCAAACGCCCGACGTAGCGGAAAAGTGACGCTTGTCTCCAGCGCGCGGGCATAAGATACTCATTAGCGGCACTGTGATTCCTCAACTCGTCGCTATCGATGGGCCGCTGAAAGGCGCCACTTACGCAATTTCGACCGAGCATTTCTCCATCGGCCGGAAACCAGACAACACTCTCTCGCAAGCCGACCTAAGTATCTCCCGGCATCATTGCACCATCGACTTCGCCGTCGACCACTTCCGCATCACCGATCACGAGAGCCAGAACGGCACCTTCGTGAACGGCATTCCCATCAAGGAACGAACCCGTTATCATGGCGACCAGATCGCTGTGGGCGTTTCCGTCTTCGTCTTTCTGCTGGAGGAGATGGGCCCTCCGCCGGACTCCGTGCCGGCACTGCATTGTCCGATCGTGGGAGAAAGTCCGGCCATCCGCCACGTGCTGGAGTTCGTCGGCCACGTGGCGCCGCTCGATGGCTCGGTGCTGATCGCCGGCGAAAAGGGCGCCGGCAAGGCGCTGGCGGCGCGCGCCCTGCACGATTGCGGGCCGCGGGCGCGCCAGCCTTTCGTGTCGGTCAACTGCGCCGCCCTCAGCGAGACATTTCTCAGCCGCGAGTTGTTCGGCTATGAGCGCGGCGCGTTTCCCGGCGCGTTGACCGCTAAAGAGGGCAAGCTCGAACTGGCCGAAGGCGGTACGCTCTTTCTGAACGATATCGGCGCGATGCCTTTGACGGTGCAAAGCAAACTTTTGCGGCTCCTGACGGAGAAGCGATTCCAACGGCTGGGCGGATCGAACGACATCACCGCCAATCTCCACGTCATCGCCGCCACCCATCGCGACCTCTCGGCGGCGGCCGAGGAGGAGACTTTCCGGACGGATCTCTATTTCCGGCTGCGCGTGCTGTATCTCGAAGTGCCGCCGCTGCGCCAGCGCCGCGAGGACATTCCGCTGCTCGCCAATTACTTCCGGGTGGAGCAGAGTGCCCGGCAAAAGCGGCGCGTCCTGGGAATCACCGCGGCGGCGCGCGATTGCCTGCTGCGTTACGATTGGCCGGGCAATGTCCGCGAGTTGCAGTGCGCCATCGAGAGCGCGGTGGCAGCGGGTTCCACCGAGGGCATTCTTCCCGAGGATCTGCCCGAGGCGGTGCTGCCGGCCCGCGACGTGCCGGACGACCTGGTTCCCCGTTATCACCGCGAAGTCCACGAGACGAAGCGCGAATTGGTACTGAAGGCCTACCAGCAAGGCGGAAGCCACGGCCGCGCCGCCGCGCTGCTGGGCTTGCATCCCCACTCGTTGACGCGCCTGGTGCGTACCCTGGATCTGCAATCGGCGATCGAGCATTTGGGTGGGGACCGCGCGGGCGAGTGAGTTGGAGCGATCAGCTATCGGCATTCAGCACCCCTGATGCGCGTGCGGCCCTTGCCGGCGAGGCGAGCCCTTGGCCTCTCGGCCATGGTTACGCCCTTCGGGCTTTCGCGGGCTGAAGCCTAATGCCGCATAGTTTTCGTGAAGCTGGCTGCTGAAGAATTGGTGGGGCGGACCCCCTGGTCCGCGCGGGACGCCCTCGTCACGCTCTTTGCCCGAAGAATCAGGCACTTGCAACCGTCGGCAGGCCGACCAGGGGG
>CAZARO010000853.1:0-3364 GCA_964487165.1 uncultured Solibacteraceae bacterium
GCCGGCCCCTCTGATATTCTGGTGTTGGCGTAGCACTGAGGCAACAACGTGGATTTAAACCTCGATACATTGAAGCGCGAAATCCTCGAGTATCTCGACTCGTCGGGCCTCGCCGTGTTCCACGGCTGTCCCGGAGGACTGGACGGCCAGCCCATGATTCTCTGGGATACCGAGCGCCATCCCGATTACCAGACTTTCCTGGACGTCGCCGTCAAGAGCGAGACCCGCGTGATCGTCTTCGCCAGCCGCGAATTTCAAGCCGCCGACACGGAAGACCTGTTGGCCCAACTGGACGATCTGGAACTCACCCGCGAAGAGAAGCGCGACTACGACAAGCGCCTGCGCGAGCTGCGCGTTCATGAAGGCGTCACCTGTTCGCTGGAACTGGCTTTCGACTACCACTCGCGCCTGTATGTCTACGAAATGCAGCCCGACTGGTACGACGAATTCCTCAGCGTGGAAGACGAGATCATGTCGCTGGTGGCCGACCGCGAGGACACGGACGACGACGACGAGCCGCTGGGCGGCTACTTCTCCAAGAACTGAGACAAGAGCTTCGCCCTTGAAATCCTTTCAGGATTTGGAAGACAGAAGTCAGGAGTCAGAATTCAGAATGAAAGCCGCGACCGCCGCCGGGTCGAGTCAGCCCTTGCTCTTTAGTGGGGCAGACTTTAGAGGGAGTTGCAAAATTCGAAGAACCGCTTGCTGGCGCGCGCGGCTCGGAATGGCGCCTCTGTATTTGCAAGAGCCTACCGAGCCGCGACGGCGAGGGAGCGGTAGATCAGCCGAATATTGCCACTCCCTCTTCAGTCTGCGGCGGGCTTCAGCCCGCCCGAAGCAGTCAAAGGCCCTCTGCGGAGTTTTGCTTTCTTGCACTCCGAGCGGGCCGAATCTTCGCAAGCCGCAACGACTCTCGCGAACCGAAGCCGCTGCGCCGCTGACACCCCGGAGGAGCCCGCCTCTGTGTCCTCCGGTTTTGACTTTGTTTTCCTCTGTGTCTCTGCGTCTCCGCGGTGAATATTCTTTTGGCAGCGGGATGGGGAGCTAACCAGCGGGATGCCTTCCCGTTGGCAGATTCCTACACCCGATCCCGAAGCCGCCGGGCGTCTGTCCGCGGCCCTCGGCATCTCTTCGCCCGCCGCCAAAGTGCTGGTGCGGCGCGGGCTGGCCGACCCCGGTGCAGCCCATCGCTTCCTCCACCCTTCGCTCGGCGATTTGCTCGATCCCATGCTGATGCTCGGCATGGAGCCGGCCATCGAACGCCTCCGCAAGGCCATCCATGACGGTGAGAAAATTCTCATCTACGGCGATTACGACGTGGACGGGACCACCTCCGTGGTGCTGCTCACCAAGGCCGTGCAACTGGCCGGCGGAGCGGCCGAATACCACGTGCCGCATCGCTTGCAAGAGGGCTACGGCATGCGCCCCGAAGTGGTGGAAACAGCCGCCGCCCGCGGCGTCACCTTGATGATCAGCGTGGACACCGGCATCCGCGCGGCCGAAGTGGTAACGCGCGCCAAGGATCTGGGCATCGACACCATCGTCACCGATCACCACTTGCCGGATAGCGTGCTGCCTCCCGCGGTGGCCGTGCTTAATCCCAATCAGCACGATTGCCGCTACCCCGATAAGAACCTCTGCGGCGCAGCCGTGGCGTTCAAACTGGCACACGCGCTGCTGGCCACGCAGGGGTGGACGGAAGGCAAGCTGCGGCGCATGACGGAATCGTTCCTGAAGATGGTGGCCATCGCTACCGTCGCCGACGTGGTGCCGCTCACCGGCGAGAATCGCGCCATCGTAAAGCTGGGGCTCGACGGCCTGGGCGCGGTGCGGAACGCGGGGCTGCGCGCGCTGCTCGACGTGGCCGGTTTTACCGATGGCAAAACGCCCAGCTCCCGCCAGGTGGCCTTTCAGATCGCCCCGCGATTGAACGCCGCGGGCCGCATGGACACCGCCAAAACGGTGATCGACCTGTTCCTCACCGCCGACCCTGCGCACGCCCGCGAGCTGGCGCAGCAACTGCACGATCAGAACGCCGAACGCCGGCAAGTGGAACAGGAAATCCGTGAGATCTGCGAGCAGATGCCGGTGGCGGAATCCACCGCGGCGCTGGTTTACTACGGCGAGGACTGGCATCGCGGAGTGCTCGGCATCGTCGCCAGCCGCCTGGTGGAGCGATTCCATCGCCCGGTCTTCGTGCTGGGGCGCAATTCGAAGGACGGCATGGCGCAAGGCTCGGGCCGCAGCATTCCCGCCTTCCACCTGCTGGAGGCGCTGGAATCCATGCCCGGGATGTTCTTGAAATTCGGCGGACACATGCATGCCGCCGGTGTGACGCTGGAAGCCGCACGCGTGGAGGAGTTCCGCGAGCGTTTCAATGCCTATGCCGCCGCGCGCCTCCACCCCGAAGATTTTCTGCCCTGCCTGGACATCGATGCCGTGCTGGAATTGCGCGAGGTCGACGATCGCAGCGTGGAAGGCATCTTCGCGCTGGCGCCTTTCGGCCACGGCCACGAGCCGCCGCTCTTCGCGGCGTTAGGCGTGGAAGTGGCCGCGGCTCCAGTCGTCATGAAGGAGAAGCACCTGCGCGTGACGGTGCGGCAGAACGGCCGCACGCTGGTGTTGAAAGCCTGGCATCTCGCCGAGCGCGCCGACGAACTGTTACCTGGCGCGCGCGTCGACGTGGCCTTCCAGTTGGAAGAAGATGCGTTTTCCGCGGCGCGCGGCTATCCCGGATGGGCCGCCGTGCTGCGCGACGTCCGCCCGGCGGCGCCTACAGCGTAATGCCAGCGTAGTTTCCCCAAGGGCGAGATTCCTGCGGAAATCAAGTGGGGCAGACCCCCTGGTCTGCGCGGGACGCCCTCGTCCCGCTCCCTGTGCGGAGCCGGGCGCTTGGGTCGCAAGGAGGCCGGCCGCGCGGCGGCATAGTCTTCCCAAGGGCGAGATTCCTGCGGAAATCAAGTGGGGCAGACCCCCCTGGTCTGCGCGGGACGCCCTCGTCCCGCTCCTTGTGCGGAGCCGGGCGCTTAGGTCGAAAGGAGGCCGGCCAGGGGCGCGGCCGCGCGACGTCCGCCAACCGTAGCCTACACCGTGCAACCCCGCCCCAGCACCGCATTGATTACGATTTGAATATCCACCACGTTGACCGCGCCATCGCCGTCCAGATAGTTGACGGCCGGAGCGGCCCCCACGGCTTCGTTGGTCTCAAGTTGCACGTCCAGCACGTTGGTCACCCGGAACGAGAGAATGTCTTCGACTGCCATGGGACTCCGCGCGCGATTGTTATCGATGGTTGGCGGGCCGATCGAGCGCCGTTTGACCCGCTGGTCGGATTGGTTGCCGATGATCGCCGGTTATGAGCCGG
>CAZARO010000854.1:0-3358 GCA_964487165.1 uncultured Solibacteraceae bacterium
TGTGTTCGCCTTTTACCGGGCGAACACATGGTCAGCAGCGGAAGATTATTTTGGCCGCAGATGAACGCAGATAAGAACGTAGAGTCGAGGATGGGCGCGGGTGCTGACGACAGGTGCCGCCCCGTTTCCCATCCCCGCTCATCAAACCGGACGTGCCTATTTCAGGCATCCGGCTTTCCGAATGGTTTCATCGTAGACTCGCCGGAAACGCGCCACTCGGCAAAAGCTCGCTCCTGTTCGGGGACGGGCGGATGCCGGCGGCATCGTGATCTCCTCGAAGGCCCCGTTTCCGGCCAATCGCGATGCCGCTGGGAACTGCGGGATCCAATCTGAGCCTTGTCCGAGTGGGCGACGATATGCCCCGTGGAGCACATCCCGCCACATGCATTGCAATCATTTTGGTAAGAACCAGAACACGTATCCGCATTTTGTACAGGTATAATTCACGGTGACCATTTCGGAGGCTAGGAGTACGCCTGTTTTCACAGCAGCAGTACACTCGCGAAACGTGCCGTTGTCGCAGATAGGGCACAACATCCTTCGGCCAAAGGCATCGAGCTCAAGCGAACCGTCAGCCAGGAGGCGCTCCTGAAAGTTATTTCGCCACATTGCGGCGGGTTCCGCTTTACCGGACAGTGATTGAGATTCACCCCGCGCCCCTTGACAATGCCAGCAAGCGTCAAACTCGTCATCAACCGCTTCGCCGCAACTAGAACATTTCCACACGACGTCTTCCCTTTCTCGCCGGCTCGCCTGGCAAACTGGCCCGCGTAGCATAAGCCTACCACTCTGGATGCGCTCCGGTCCCTTAAAACGCCATCCGGGAAACCATGTGAGCGTGTAGTAGCCATCTCGTTGATTGGGCGTCTGCGCCTACTCGTGTTTTACAGATCTTCCGGGCGCAACTCGTGTGCCCGGCGATGTCCTTATAGGATGACTGGCGTTATTCCTCTTTATCGTGGAAAGCGAAACAGTGCGGACTTCGCGCCATCCAATTCTCCGAAGCGCCGCCAACACCCGCCGCGCCTTGGTGGGCCGTCAGCCCGCTCACGCGGCAACACAAAACTGCACGGTGTCGGCAACGGGCATCTCTCCGTGCTCGATCTCCTCGGCAATCACGCGCGACGCGAGGGCCTTGGCTTTCAGTGTCGCTTCTTCCGGCGTAGCGCCGTATACCGTCACTCCCGGCAGTTCGCGGACATCGCCTATCCAGCGGCGGTCCTCTTCGCGAAGATGCCGGATGGTGAGTCGCATACGCTCAATGTACCGCCCCCGCCCCGCTCGCCGGTAAAGGAGGTGCGTTCGCCGAAAACGGCGGGCGTCCTGCGCGCTTCTGCTTCACCCTGGAAACATGGAACCGCTCGACAACCGGCAAAAAGACAACCCGGACAGCCTCTTGCCCAAAGGAACCGGCGCGATGATACCGGGACTCATCGTGGTAGCCATCGGCGCACTATTTCTGCTGAACAACTTCCACATCGTCCATGTCAGCTCCTGGTTTGCCTACTGGCCGGTGATCCTGATCGCCATTGGGCTGGTCCTGCTGGTCGATTCCAGTTCCACCAGCGGACGGATCGGCGGCGGGGTCCTGGCGGGCGTCGGCGGCCTGCTCCTGGGTGATAGCCTGGGCTACTTTCGGATCGAGCAATTGTGGCCGCTCATTCTGATCGCAATCGGCCTATTCATGCTCTGGAACCGCACTCGTCCAGCTTACGCCCATCGGGAGTGGTGGGCCCGTTCCCATCGATACCGGGGCTGGGGGCAGAACCGTTTTGCGCGCGATTTTCAGGGCGACGGCCCGCCTTTCCAGTTCCGCGGCAACTCCGTGCATGAGTACGCCGTCTTCGGCGGCAGCCGGCGCGTTGTGACCGACCAGGATTTCAAGGGCGGCAAAGTCTCCTCGGTCTTCGGCGGCGTTTTCCTGGACTTGCGGGGAGCCAATATGGTGCAAGAGTCGGCTGTGCTGGAGATCGCCTGCGTCTACGGCGGCGCCAACGTCTACATCCCCACTACCTGGAACCTGGAGATACGCGGCGCCGGCGTGTTCGGCGGATTTTCCGATCAAACCGTGCATCCGCCCATCACTCCGGAAACCAAGCACCTGATCGTGAGAGGCGCGGCGGTTTTCGGCGGCGTGACTTTTAAGAACTGAGCCGCCATGCACCCGCTTCTGGAATCGTCGCGGCGCCTGGTGGGGTACCTGCTGGCCTGGGTCCCGCTGCTGGCCCTGCTGGTGTACCTCATGTGGGCGTCCGGCGGCATGACCTGGATGGACGCGGCGGTGGTGCTGGCGCCGTCCTGCCTGGTGTACGCGTTCGCGTGCCTGTCGCCCTGGTATATCTGCGGCACGCTGCCGCTCGGCCCCGATCGTTGGCAGAGCCTCGCCATGACGTTCGGGATGGCGGCCACGGCGTGCAGCCTGGTACTGGTCGGAGGCGCGTGGCTGACCGCTTCGGCGGTGGCGCAAACCGGCAGAATGCCCGGCCTGGAGCAGCGCCTCCACGGTCATCTGGGGCTGCTGTTCGCCACCGGTGTGCTGCTCTATCTGCTATCCGCCGGCTTGCACTATGCTGCCCTGGCGGTGGAGACTTCGCATGAGGCGGAACGCCAGGCGGCCGAGGCGCGCACCCTGGCGCGGGAAGCCGAACTGCAGGCGTTGCGCAACCAGATCAATCCGCATTTCCTCTTCAACAGCCTGCATTCCATCTCCGCCCTGGCCACGCAGGACGGCGTACGGGCGCGCGAAATGTGCGTCCGGCTGGCCGACTTTCTGCGCACCAGCCTGGGGTTGGGCAGCCGTGAGAGCATTCCGCTGCGCGAAGAAATGGCGCTCGCCAGGAGTTACCTGGAAGTGGAGCAGGTGCGCTTCGGCGAGCGGCTGCGGGTGGTGGAAGAAGTGGCGGATGCCTGCCAGGAATGCGCCATCCCTGCGCTGCTGCTGCAACCGTTAGTAGAGAACGCGGTCAAACACGGGGTGGCCGGCATGCTGGAAGGCGGCGCCATCCGGCTGGCGGTGGAAGAAAGCGGCGGCGCGGTCTCCATCACGGTGGAAAATGCCTTCGATCCTGAGATGCCGATGCCGCGCAAGCTGGGGATCGGGCTCTCCCAGGTCCGCCGCCGGCTGGAAGTGTGCTACGGCGAGCAGGCCAGCTTCGAGGCCGGGGTCTATGGACGGGTCTACCGCGTGGTGCTGCGGTTCCCCTGCGAATCGCCCATCGCCTCCAGCAGCTTGGCGTAGCCCGCGCGGCTCACCGGCAGCCGCGCGCCATCGGCCAGAATTGCGAGCCGGCTCTCCTTACCGTACGGCTCGATGCGCGCCACCCGCTCCAGATTCACGATCGCCGACCGGTGAATGCGC
>CAZARO010000855.1:0-3350 GCA_964487165.1 uncultured Solibacteraceae bacterium
GAAACTACAACCTGCAACCCGGCGAAATGCGCCCCGTGGAGATCGTCACCGGCTACCTCATGACCGCGGAGGGCTCGGCCCTGATCAAAGTGGGCAATACCCACGTGCTGTGCGCCGCCACGGTGGAAGAGGGCGTGCCGCAATTCCTGCGCAACTCCGGCCGAGGGTGGGTCAGCGCGGAATACTCCATGCTGCCGCGTTCCACCGCCAAACGCACGCCGCGCGAAGTCACCAAGGGCCGGCCGTCCGGGCGCACGCATGAGATCCAGCGGCTCATCGGCCGCTCCATGCGCGCCGTGGTGGATACCGCCGCGCTGGGGGAACGCACGGTACTGATCGATTGCGACGTCCTGCAGGCCGATGGGGGCACGCGCACGGCATCCATCACGGGCGCCTTCGTGGCGCTGGCGCTGGCCCTGCGGCGCATGGTGGACTTCGGCGCGCTCAAGTCCGTGCCGCTGCGCGATTACGTGGCCGCCACCAGCGTGGGCATCGTAGGCGGCGTTCCTATGCTCGATCTGTGCTACGAAGAGGACTCGCGCGCCGATGTCGACATGAACGTGGTGATGACCGGCGCGGGCAAATTCGTCGAAGTGCAGGCCACCGCCGAGCATGCCGCCTTCGACGATGGCCAGATGGCCAGCCTGATCGAACTGGCGCGCGCCGGCATCGCGCAACTTATCGAAATCCAGAAGAAGGTAGCCAGGGTTTGACCCGGCTCCTGTGCGCCACGGGCAACCCCGGAAAATTGCGGGAATTCCGCCTGGCGGCGGCGCTTTCGCCGGTGGAGATCGAACTCGTGCCGGGCTTCCAGCAGGTCGCGCCGTGCGTGGAAGACGGCCGCACCTTCGAAGATAACGCCGTGATCAAAGCGCTCCACTACGGCCGCCACGCCGCGGGCCTGCTCTTCGCGGACGATTCCGGCCTGGAAGTGGACGCGCTAAATGGCGCGCCCGGCGTGTATTCGGCGCGCTTCTCGCTGCTCGAACCGCCGGCCGCCGGTCCGCCGCTGCCGGTCGACGAGGCCAATAATCGCCTGTTGCTCGAAAAGCTGCGCCACGTCGAGAATCGCAGCGCCCGCTTCGTGTGCGCCATCGCGCTGGCGGAAGACGGGCAATTGCGCGGGGTGTGGCGCGGCGCGGTGGAAGGAGTCATCCTCGATGCGCCTCGCGGCCAGGGCGGCTTCGGATACGATCCGCTGTTCTATTGTCCGCAAGTGGGCTGCACGTTCGGCGAGGCAGGTGAGGAGCAGAAATTCGCCGTCAGCCATCGCGGCCAGGCGCTGCGCGCGATGCTCTCGGCCATCGGCGTTTAGCGCCGTCTTACCCGGCCGCAGCGCTGGGACCAGCAGGGCGGCGTAGCCGGGACGGTGCTATCCCGTGGCACAATCACTGCAACGCTATCGCATTTGTATAAGGAAAGTCCAAATTACAGGGAGGCATCTCCATTGGCCGTTCGCATGAAGGACATCGCTTGGGGCAGGTTGGTAACCCGCCTGTCCGGGGTGTGTACACGGCACCGGGACGGCCGACTGCCACTCGGCCGCAGGTTGCCCCACTTGGCTTCTCAAATTTCAGACTCTACGAATAACGCGGCATAGCCCAAAAGGGCTATCCCCTTCCCTTGCAGCCGCCCTGCCCCAAAAAACGCCTTTTGCGTTTCCCCGCAAAGCTTTGTAACCTGTCTACTTGCCGGTACGCCTATCCAATCGGTACAGTTTGAGCATTCGGATGCCGGCACCATGGGTGCGGCATGCTGGTTGATTTCGAGCTGATTAAGCGCGCGCAGAACCGCGATAGCGTCGCGTTCAACGAAATCGTACTGGCCTACCGAAAGCGGATTTTGGGTACGATCACCCGGTTGATCGCGCGTTCGGAAGATGTCGAGGACGTCGCACAGGAAGTTTTCTTGCGGCTTTATTTTTCCCTCGATCAATTGCGGACGCCTGAGGTCTTTGAACCTTGGCTCTATCGGCTGACGGTGAACGCGGCTTTCGATTATTTGCGGAAGCAGCGGCGCCGGCAGGAGTTCCGGATGTCCGACCTGTCGGAGCAACAGGTGCTGATGGCCGACGCTACCGCCGGCAGCAAGGTGGAGCACGAGGAACAGACCAAGAAGAAGGTGCGTGAGGCAGTGGATTCGCTCCTCGGAGCGGTTTCCGAGGCGGATCGCATCCTGTTGATGCTGAAAGAAGTGGAAGGGCTTTCGTTGAAAGAGCTTGAAAAGATATACAAGGTCAACGAAAATGCTCTTAAGGTGCGGCTTTTCCGCGCTCGCCAGCGGGTCTTAAAGGCTTTTGGCGCTGCCGGAAAAAAAGAGGGGCCCGGTTAATTTCGGGTGCGGTAAGAGGTAAGATTATGTCCATGCGCGGCAACGAAGACGAAAAGCTGAATGCCCTTTTCCGGGCATACCGCGACGCCTGCCCCGATCCGGAGGCCAGCGCCAATTTCATGCCCACGCTGTGGGCGCGGATCGATTCGCGCCAAACTTTCCTGTTTTCATTCCGGCGTATGGCGAATGCTTTCGTAACGGCCGCGGTGGCGCTGTCAATTGCGCTAGGCGTTTACATGTCTATTCCCCGTTCGACCCCAGGATCCGGTACCGAAACTTATGTCGAGGCTCTGGCGGAAGCCAACCCTTTGGATAATCCCGACATCGTTGCTCCTGTGCGTCTCGAACTGAACGGCCGGTAGCTGACGCATGGCCAACACGAAACTGTCAGCGTTCCTATCGCTTCTTCTGGTGTTTTGCAGCGGCATCGTGGTCGGGGTCGTCGGCTATCGCGTTTATAACTACACTACCTCCAAGCGGCTGTCGCCGGAGGAGTTCCGCAAGCAACTGGTGGCCGAGATGACCCGCGAAGTCCACCTGGACGACCGCCAAGTGGCCCTCCTGAAGCAAATCTACGAGGACACCCGGGCTGCCTTCGATGAGGCGCGCGCCCAGGAAAACACCAAGCTGAGGGCCGAGGGACAGGCGATTCACGACCAGCAGATTGAAAAGATCAAGAAGATGCTCCGGCCCGAGCAGATTCCGCTCTATGACGCGCTGCGCGCGCGCCATGAAGCTGAGCAGCGCAAGAGAATGCAGGAGCGCCGCAAAGGCGAAAAGGGCGAAATCAAGAAAGACTAGCGGGAAACGGCGAAGGGGCCGGACATCTGTCCGGCCCCTTCCGCTTTTTGTCTGAAATCGCTGACCTTACGCTACCGGCTGAGCTCTCTTGCCGGCGCGAGAGTCTTTGTACTTTCTCTCAAACTTGTCAATCCGTCCGGCGGTGTCCACCAGCTTCTGGCGTCCGGTGAAGAAAGGATGGCAGGAGGAGCAGATTTCCACACGGATATCGCCCTTAT
>CAZARO010000856.1:0-3348 GCA_964487165.1 uncultured Solibacteraceae bacterium
CTGCGGCCGATTGGTAATCGGCCCGGCGCGGCCTATTCACGGCCCTCCGGAGCGGGTTACCAACCCGCTGCAGGTTGGCAACCTGCCCCACATGCCGGCGGCATCTGTCACCATGTTTTGCGAGACTCAATAAGTGGGCAGGTTTTCAAGCTGACCGCCTTCCCCAAAATCCGCAAAATCGATCAAGCGTCCCACTGCCGGCGCGTCCTATACTCGCAGGGGAGGCAAACATGATGGCATGGAAACGCGCCACGCTGCTGGGGCTGGCAAGCTGGGCCATCCCCTTCGTCTTCTCTTTTCTCCTGTTCCCGCTGAAGAAGCCCAACGCGCCGCTATTCGAGACCTTGATGACACTCGCGATTCTGGTCACGGCCGGCGCTTTGTTTCAGCGCTACTTTCGCGGCCGCGCCGTGTCGGTCGGCGAAGCGGTAAGGGTCGGGCTGCTCTGGCTGGCCGTCAACCTGATCATGGACTACCCTATGTTCGCTTACGGCCCGATGAAGATGCCGGTGTGGGCGTATTACAGCGAGATCGGACTGGTCTACCTCACCTTCCCGGCGTTCGGATTCTGGGCCTCGCGGCTGGCCCGCTCATGAAACCGTCGACGGAACAGGATTACTTTGAGCGCATCGTGCGAACGCTGGTCTACATCCAGCGCCATCTGGATGACGAACTGGAACTGGAGAATGTGGCGTCTGTCGCCGCCTTCTCGCAGTTCCATTTCTATCGCATTTTTCGGGGCCTGGTAGGGGAATCGCTGAAGGAATACATCCGCCGCCTGCGGTTGGAGCGTGCCGCCCTGGCACTCAAACAGCACGATGGCCCCATCACCGAAATCGCGCTCTCGGCGGGGTTCGAGACGCATGAAGCATTCACGAGGGCATTTGGAGCTATGTTTGGCGTATCCCCTTCCGCTTACCGCGCGGCGCATCAGCCCGCGCCTGAATCCGCTTCCGGAGCCCACCTGGACGACGTTTCCGGGTACCATCCGCCCGAATATGGAGAGCCTCTCACGGTCGAAGTGAAAGAGCTGCCGGCATTCCGCATTGTCTTTCTACGCCACGTCGGCCTGTACTCGCAGGTGGGCCCGACGTGGGGCCGGCTGATGAGTTGGGCCGGAATGCACGGCCTGCTGGGTGCGCACACGCGCACCATCGGCCTGGTCCACGACGATCCCGATATCACGCCTGCCGATAAGGTCCGCTACGACGCCGCGGTGGTGGTGAACCGCGCCGTCGAGCCGGAGGGCGAGTTCGGCATAACGGAAATCCCCGGCGGCAAATACGCTGTGTTTGAGCATCGCGGACCGTATGAAACGCTGGGCAAGACCTACCAGCGATTCTTCGGAGGCTGGCTGCCGAAAAGCGGCCGCGAGTTGCGCGACTCCGAGGCCTTCGAGGAGTACCTGAACTCTCCCCTGAGTGCCCGGCCCGAAGACCTGTTGACGCGCATTCACGTACCGTTGGCGGAGTAGTGGGGTGGCATCGCCCGCCCCACCCGGTGGCGCCGGCTTCAGCCCGCGAAAGGCCCGCACGATTGCCTGCCCCCACCGAACTACGGGCTATCCACGCGGCGGGCGATATACAGATCCGGAGCGGTCTTCGGATCGTCATTCCCGATGGGATCCGGGTTGTTGCCCCACATCACGTCCGGCGCTTTCAACGGCACCGGCTCCCATCGATAGCGATCCTTTTCCGCATCGAATACCGGCCACTGCACGAATTCCACTGAATGGCGAAGCACCAGGAAACGCGGCGGCGTTTTGGCATCGTCCTGCACGCGGAAGGTGGCGATGCCGCCGCGGATGGGGTTCGGAAGGTAATACATCAGGGGGAAATCCTCGTAATTGATGAGGATTTCGTCGGTGGGGGCGGCGTTCTGGCGCAGCCAGTCGATGACCAGCCGGTTGGGGTCCGGCTGATGGCCGAAGATTTCGGCGCGCAGATCCTTCAACTCGGCGCGATACCAGAAGCTACCCTCCCACGATTCGGGCGCCGGGACCACCGCGCGCAGCGGCCAGCTCAACCATGGAGTCACGATCAGGGCCGCCGCGGCCACCCAGGCGAGCCGCCAGCGGCGCCCCAGCAGCCGCATCGTCACCCACGCCGTAAGCATCGCCCCCACCGGCGCCGCGATGATGATGTAGCGCACGAAGGCGAATACCGTTACGGTGGGAATCCAAAGCGTGAGCGCGATGATAATGGCGCACCCCGCGGACACCAGGCGGCGCTCGCCCGCGGGCAGCGACTCCCAGTTGCGCGCCAGCACGTAGAGCACCGCGAGCACCACCAGCACGGGCACCACGTACTCGTTCGTGTTGAACAGATTTCCCTGGAAGCGGTCGAGCCAGCTTTCCTCGGCTTGCGAGCCGCGATGTAGCAGATCGTAGAAGATGACGAAAGGAATCAGGGCGGCGGTCAGAATGGCGCCGGCGGTCAGGGTGCGCCGCCAGGCTCGCGGGCCGGCCACCAGCGCTTCTAGAAACAGCACCGCCAGCACCGGCAACACCGTGCCGTAATCCACCTGGAACCAGCACCACGCCACGGCGATCAGGGCCGCTGGACTGCGTCCGCCCCACTGCCAGCGGGCGTAGGCCATGAGCGTCAGCACCAGACAGAGGCTGGAAACCGAATAGTAGCGGCACTGGCGGGCGTGCAGAATCCAATAGGAATTCGCCACCAGCAGCGTGGCGGCCAAGGCGGCCATGGCGAAACTGCCGAACTGCCGGCGCACCAGGCGGAACAGCAGCGGCACGGTGGCCAGGCCCGCCAGGGCAAAGGGAAGGCGCGCCGCCAGCGTGGTTTGGCCGAGTAGCTTGATGCTCGCTGCGGCGATGGCGAAGAGTCCCCAGGGCTGCCATTTCCAAGTGGTATCGGGCTTGAAATCTCCACGCCGCACGAAGTAATCGAGGGCCGCGCGCGGTGCGCCTGTGCGGCTGGTGGCGGCCTCGCCCTCTTTGTCCTTCATGTCAATGGTGAGCAGGTTGACGCCGTCATACGCCAGCGGGCGCCCGAATTTGAGCATGCGAACCGCCAGCACCGCGGTGGCGGCTTCGTCCTGCCAGAGGTCTTTCGCTGTCAGGTCCCAGAACAGCAGAACGGCAGCCACGCTCACGATGACGGCCTGTACCAGGATGTGCCACCTGGGGCTGCCTCCGGGCTGCCGCATCATAAGGGCATCATGAGTGAGGATAACATGCGTGAAGTGGGGGCTCGGCTCTCCGGCGCGGACTGGTGCGCCGGTCGGGCGTATAAAACCATCGGCAGGCCGAGTGCCACTCGGGCGCAGGATGCCATCCCAATGTCACTTACATTGGCCTATGAGCCGTCCTGCATAATTAGTGGGGCG
>CAZARO010000857.1:0-3345 GCA_964487165.1 uncultured Solibacteraceae bacterium
AGTATCGAGTGCGTACACGGCGGGTTACCAACCCGCCGCAGGTTGACAACCTGCCCCACTTGGCTGCGACCAGAGCGGTAACGGTTACGCACCCGGCGGCGCGTCCACGCCCCTGCCCACTTGGCTTCTCGAAGTTTCAGACTCCATGGATCGCGCCGCAGGCGGCGTGCCGGCGTTTCGTCGTTCCGTAACACCAGCTTCGCTATACTGGTGGCTCGCGACATGAAGAAACTGCTTTCGGTCCTGCTGGCATTTGCCGCCTTTCTCGCCGCCGCATCAAGAATCGTCGGCGGACCGTTCACGGTCAACGTGACCGCGCGTTCCGCCACCGTCGTCTGGATCGTGCAAAACGATGAGTTGATTCTGCGCCCGCCGGGCGGCGTGGAAGGGCGCTATTCGCCGTCGTTCCACGTGGAGAAGACCACCCTCACCGGCCTGCAGGCGGGGACGCACTACGATTACGAACTGCCGGGGTTTCCGGGCGTGACAGGTTCGTTCCGGACGGCCGCCGCGGCGACTGCTCCATATCATTTCCTGGTCTACGGCGACACCCGAACGCGGCACGAGGTGCACCGCCACGTGGTGGCGGCCATTCTCAAAGACGGCATTCCGGACTTCGCCATCCAGAGCGGGGACCTGGTGGAGAACGGCGAGGACAGCTCGCTATGGCCCATCTATTTCGATATCGAACGGGATTTTCTGCGGCAGATCGCGTTCTTTCCGGTGCTCGGCAACCACGAACGAAACACTCGCGATTTCTATGAGTTCTTCCAGGCCACCACCCCCTATTACGCTTTCAACTGGGGAAACGCCCATTTCATGGTGATCAACAGCGACATCGCCAATTCGGCCGCCAATAAGAAGGCACGCGATGCTTTTTGGACCGAGCAGACCAAGTGGCTGGAAGACGAACTGCAAGGCAGCCAGAACCTGGAATACCGCGTTGTGGTGGCGCACCATCCGCCTTTCAGTGCGGTATCCACCCGCCAGGGCGCCAACCCCGAGATGCGTGCGCTGGTACCCATGTTCGAGAAGTACCATGTGTCGATAGCCTTCTTCGGCCACGATCACAACTACCAGCGCAATCTGCAGAACGGGATCAACTACGTCATCAGCGGGGGCGGCGGCGCGCCGCTGTACGATGTCGACAAACCGGACCCGGCGACCTCTCAAAAGGCCATCAGCGTTGAGAATTTCGTGACCGTGAGTGTCGACGGCAAGGTCATGAAGGTTCAGGCTAAGGGCCTCGACGGTAAGATTCTGGACGAATTCGAAGTCCGCCACTGAATCCCTGGTACCGTAGTCTGACAATTCGCCGCTAACGAAAGTGGTATACTCGCAATTTATGTCGGTTCCCTAGCCCCGTTGTTCTCTGGAGTGCTCGAAAGCTCCTCTACCGCTCCGCCGCGCCCCTCTTGCGGGTGCCTTTAGACGCTGTAACTAAATAAAGAATAAGGAGAATTCCGATTGAGGAAAATATTGTCCGGGGGGCTGGTCATGTTAGGCGTGGTGTCGGCCCCCGTGCGTGTTTCACCGCGCACGGTCCCGGCGCCGCTCAAGCAGGAATATAGCAACGACCGCCGGCTCGCTCCCTTGCGCCAGTTCTTTAACCGGGCCAATTGCCCGGCCGCCGAATATGCCGCCGAGTTTCTGACCGTCGCCGATGAGTTCGCACTGGACTGGCGGCTGCTGCCAAGCCTCTCATTCGTGGAATCCACGGGGGGAAAGGCCAGCCATCACAACAATCTGTTCGGCTGGGATTCGGGTCGGGCACACTTCGCAAGCCCCAGCGCCGCCATCCACTCCGTCGGATCTTATCTGGCCCAGTCCGCTCTCTATCGGTCGAAAAGCCTGGACGAGATCCTGGCGATCTACAATCCGCGCCGCGAATACGCGCGAAAGGTCAAATCCGTCATGCAACGGATCTCTGCTGTTCAGTGAGCCACCGAACAGAACTATTCCAGGTGCTGCACCACCATGTAAAGGCCGCCAAAAAGCACTACGGCGACCAACACCACCAGTGCATAACGAATGATCCGCTCACTAGCTTTAACGGGCGGACCATCATCCTGCTTGATCCGGTCTGTGAGGCTGTCAAACATGGAAACCTCCTATGATGCCGGTATAAAACCCCGACTTTGGGGGCACTTATCAGATCAGGCTGTCTGATTGTAGCCTGGATTTTGGCATCTTCCAAGAGCAATTTCCGCGTTCAACATTACAACTGGACTACAACGGTCGATTTTGTGGGGCCTTACTGAGGCACGCCAGCCAAACGCTCCGCAATTTCCGCCTGGGCGGCCTCCGGCGACGTGCCAAACCACGCAAACTCGGCGTTGGGCACGAGTGCCATGAGTTCCTCCCAGGTCCAGTCCCTGATGGGCGAGAACGCGGCATATCCGAGCGTGTCGGCGAGCCGCCAGCTCACCTGCACCAGGGAATCGAGCCCGCAGATGCGGGGCGGCGGTTCTTCGTGGTGAGCGGCGATGGCCGCCACCAGTTCGGTGGGAAATTCCCAATCCTGCGCCAGAAAGGCGCCCGCCAGGCAGTGGTCGATTTCGAAAAGATCCTGTTCTGTACGCAGCAGATCGAACCCGAAATCATTGGAGACTTCGAGCATGCGGGAGTACTCGTCGGGATAGGCCGACATCATGCCCAACGTGCCCAAATTGTGCAGCAACCCCGCGGTATAGGCGCTCTCCTTGGCGATGCCGCAGACGCGCGAGATTTCATCGGCGATCAGCGCCGTGACCAGGCTATGCACCCAGACCTTGCGCAGGGCCTCCCGGCGGACGGTGTGACGCACCATGCGGTTGACAGAGACCAGCGTCGCCATGGTTTTCACGCGATCCAACCCTACCACCACAATGGCCAGCGGAAGGCTCCGGACCTTGCGGCGTGCGCCGAGCAGCGCCGAATTGGCGAAGCGCAGCAGTTCGGCGGCGAACGAAGGGTCGACTTTGACCAGTTCGCTCAGTTTGTTGATATTGGCATCCGGATCATTCACCAGGGCCAGAATCCGCTGGGCGACTGCCGGAAAGGGCGGCACAAGGCGCAACGCCCAAGGCGCCTGGGGACGGACGAGTTGTTCGATCACTGCATTTTCTCCACTTAGCATATCGACCGTTCGACTCCGGAACTTCACGGTCAATTTTTCGCTCTCGCCGGGCACCGCAAACCCGACCAAACCGGTCCGGAATGGACGCAAATCCCCAGTGGCACCGTTGACAACCCCTGACAAGTCGGCGTATATTTGCTAACATACTGATCTCTCAGTGTTTTCTATTGATTTGGCGCATGGTTTCATTCATTCGATCTGCCGGGGTTGATGAAGCGCGCCTGCTC
>CAZARO010000858.1:0-3344 GCA_964487165.1 uncultured Solibacteraceae bacterium
GAACGTGGCGCCGATCGATCGGTCAAAGACGATCTCTACCACGCGACACCCGAAGGCGGAGCGGAACACTTTGGGCACGTCGAGGTGGAAGACTACCTGCGCTCGCTCGGGGTGTAACAGCGTCAGTTCGCGGAAGGCCGTTCGATGCGATCGATGACCAGGACTTCGACCGGGCCTTTCGCGGACTCCAGCTTCAGCCCCAATTGTTCCTGTAGGGCAGCGGAGAGGGACACGCCAACCTGGCTCGCCGCGGGCCCATCTGACGCCGGGCCGGCGGCCGGCAGATCGTCCAGCGCCCACTTCAGATGCACGTCAAATGTGCCGGAAAGCCCCGTCCCATCCATGACATTTCTTCCCAGGTTCGAGTTGTAGGTCCGCGACAGGTTTGAGGCCAGCAGCGACATGCTTATTCCGATTCCATCGAGCGTCCGGTTGGAGCTGTCCGCTCCGATTCGAAAGCCGCAATAATTGGGGCGCTGCCCATCCGGGGAAGCCGGGGGCGGCACGGCATCCTGTCTATATGGAACACAACTGCCTTCCTTTGACGGCGCCAATTTCGGGCCCCCTTTTGCGACCGTCAGTTCGAATATCGGGAGCTGCCTGGTCTCGCGATGCAGCACCAGCCGGAACCGGCTTTCCAGAAGCGCCTGGAGCATGGGGCCTTCCATCTCCTGCACCGAAGCGGCGCCGTCCGCTTTAGCCTCGATGTCATAATGCTCGGACTCCGTCCATCCTGGATCTCCCGAGAGTTGATAGTCCTGCACTCCGTACGCAAAGAGCATGAGGCGGCGGAGGGCAAAGTTGGTCATTACCAGCCGGCCCGGCAGGGCCTGAACCAGCGTCCGGCCGTCGCCATGATTCGGTTTGATGGACGCCACCTCGAATGTTTTGGCTCCTCCCTGGGCGCGGATAACGGAAACATTCAGGATGCCAACGATGACAGGCAACGCAGCGAAACTTAGTACACCATTTCTCAAATACACATGGGTATTCCGCAGACGCAACTGAAACGCTCCCTGATGGTTGCAGCACGTCATATCTACTATATCCGGTTGTTATCCTGCTACAAGCCGGGTGTACAATGAGCCAGCCCATGATCAAGCGGCCACTCCTCCTTCTATTTCTCTGCAGCTCCGCTCCCGGCGCCGACTGGCTGGTCGCCGCCCCCAAAACCCGTTCCACCATCGAGCGTTCCGCCGACAATCGCGAGGTCACCATGTCGAACGGCCTCATTCGACGCGTCTGGCGGCTCGATCCCGCGGCCGCTACCGTGGCCTTCGACGACCTCATGACCGGCGCGTCGCTTCTCCGCGGCGTGAAGCCCGAGGGCGAGTTGAAGCTCGACGGGCAGACGTACGAAATCGGCGGACTCATGGGGCAGGAGGAATGGGCGTATCTGCGGCCAGAGTGGGTCGACCGTATGAAACCGAACCCCGCCGCCCTCCATTACACCGGCATGGAATCCGGCGCGACCGTGGAGCGCTTTCCCTGGAAGCGCGCGCCTTATTCGGGCAATCAGCCGTGGCCGCCACCGGGCGCGTCCCTGACGCTCCACTTCGAGCACGCCAATCTGCCGGGCGTCCGCGTCGACGTCCACTATGAGATGTACGATGGCCTGCCGGTGATCTCGAAATGGCTCACCGTCCGCAACCAGTCCGCGCGCTCCATCCGCCTGAATCGCTTCGTGAGCGAAGTGCTGGCGGTGGTGGAGTCCGAGTCCCTGGTCGATAGCCCCGGCCAGTGGCGCAGCGGCAACCTGCAGGTGGAGAGCGACTACTCCTTCCTGGCGACGCGCGGCGGCCCGGACCGCAACAACGTCGCACATTGGGAGCCCGACCCGAACTACCAGACGCAGGTCAACTACAATCTGAAAACGCCGGCGCTGCTGCGGTGCTACCCGCCGCTGGGTCCGGACGCCATGGTCGCGCCCGGCGGCACCTTCGACACTTTCCGGATCTTCGAACTGGTGCACGACAGCACCGACCGCGAGCGCCGCGGCCTCGCGCAGCGCCGCATGTATCGCGCGCTGGCCCCGTGGTCGCAGGAAAATCCCATTCTGATGCACGTCCGCAGCGCCGAGCCCACGGCCGTGAAGCTGGCCATCGATCAATGCGCGGATGCCGGATTCGAAATGGCGATCATGACGTTCGGCAGCGGATTCAGCGTGGAGAAGGAGGAGCCCGAGTACCTGGCGCAAATCAAAGCGCTGGTCGACTACGGCCGCTCCAAGGGCGTGGCGCTGGGCGGATACTCGCTGCTTGCCAGCCGGACCATCGATGCGGAGGACGACATTGTCAACGCGCAGCCGATTTTCGGGCACTCACCCTGCCTGGGGAGCCGCTGGGGCATCGACTATTTCCGCAAGCTGCGAAACTTCATCGAGACCACTGGGCTCGGCGTGCTGGAGCACGACGGATCCTACCCGGGCGATACTTGCGCCTCGACGGTCCACACCGGGCATCGCGGCCTGGACGATTCGCAGTGGACCCAATGGAAGACCATGGCGGATTTTTACGCCTGGTGCCGCGCGCGCGCCGTGTACCTCAACGTGCCCGACTGGTACTTCCTGGAGGGCGCGAACAAGACCGGCATGGGATATCGCGAGACGAACTGGTCGCTGCCGCGCGAACGGCAGATCATTCTGGCGCGGCAGAACATTTACGACGGCACCTGGGACAAAACGCCCAGCATGGGATGGATGTTCGTACCGCTGGTGCAATATCAGGGCGGCGGCGCGGCGGCCACTCTGGAGCCGCTGCGCGAGCATCTGGACTTCTACGAGCGGCACCTCTCTCAGAACCTCACGTCCGGCGTGCAGGCATGCTATCGCGGACCGCGCCTGTACGATTCCGACGAAACCCGCGCCGTGGTGAAGCACTGGGTGGATTTCTACAAGCAGCACCGGGCTATTCTGGAGTCCGATATCATTCATATTCGCAGGCCAGACGGCCGGGATTACGATGGCATTTTGCACGTCAATCCAGCGCTCCGCGAGAAGGGCCTGGCTGTCTTCTACAATCCGCTCGAAACCCCGATCGTGCGCATCGTTCGCTTGCCGCTCTACTACACGGGGCTGACCACGGCGGCGTCGGTACGGATCGAGGGCGGCGCAGCGCGCAAAGTGCCCATCGGCCGCGACTATGGCGCCGAGGTGAGCGTCGCCATCCTCGCTGGAGGCATGACGTGGCTGACGATCGAATGATGGCGTAAGAATCCTCTCAGGCCGCCTTTCTCGCGGGCTGAAGCCCGCGCATGGAGATTGGCCATTTTCCGTGGGGCAGGATGGCATCTAATGTCACTTACATTGCCGGAAAGCTGGGATTCTGCGTTAATTGTGGGGCGGA
>CAZARO010000859.1:0-3329 GCA_964487165.1 uncultured Solibacteraceae bacterium
TTGCCGCGATAAAAAAAGCCGTCGCAGGTGGCGCAGGAGCTCACGCCGTGGCCGATCAGCTTGTGCTCCGACTCGAGGCCCAGCCAGCGGGCCGAGGCGCCGGAGGCCACGATCACGGTGCGGTTTCCAGCCACTCGCCGTCCACGCTCAGGCGGAATGGCCGGTGGGAGAGGTCGGCATCGATCACCGAGCCGTGGATGAATTCGGCGCCGAAGTGCTGCGCCTGCAATTTCATATTCTCCACCAGGTCGGGCCCGTTGATGCCTTCGGGAAAGCCCGGGAAATTCTCCACCAGGGTGGTGAGGGAAAGCTGGCCGCCGGCTTCGTGGCCGGCGATGACCAAGGGTTTCAGATTGGCGCGTGCCGTATAGATGGCTGCGGTGTTTCCGGCGCAGCCGGAACCAATAATGACTACGTCTCGCATGGGAAAATTCAGGTTACCACGACGCGGGCTTCGCCCACGTCGATCTCCCTATGGGAGATGGAAGTCAGGAGAGGGAGTTGCAAATATTCGGCCGATCGACCGCTCCCTCGCGGTCGCGGCTCGGTAGGCTCTGGCAGACACAGAGGCGCCATTCTGAGCCGCGCGCACAAGCAAGCGGTTCTTCGAATTTTGCAACTCCCTCTGACTTCCGTACCCTTCCTCAATAGAAAAAATCCAGCAACCTTCGCAGCAGACTCCGTGGAGGGGGCGGCGCTTCCACCGGCGTAAGCTCCGCATAGGACTCGGCCAGCACCAGCAGGCATTCGATCACCTGCGTGCGTTCCGCGCGCGAGAGGGCGGAGGAGTAGCGATCCTGCGGCGTCGATTGCCCGAGCGGCGAACGCATCAGCCCCGTCCAAGGGTCGCGCAAACCATGGCGGAAGCTTAGGCCGCGGGCCCTGGGAATCATGGCGGCCAGATGCGCACGGGCGGCATCGTAGACGGCCTGCTGCTCCGTCAGATCGCTGGGAGTCTTGCCCCTGGGGTCGGGCAGCCGGTAATACTTGCGATAGGCCGCTTCCCATTCGTCCACGGCGCGGAAATATCGGTCTACAGCCTGGCGCAGGCCGGCGACGAATTCGCGATCGGAAACTTGAACCGTCGGCTCCATGTCTCACCAGTTTACCCGATGCAGCGCGAGTTACCGGCCACCTACCGGCGAGCCAGCATGGCGCCCATCCAGACCGCGGTGTAGCCCAGCGCCACGCTGCCCACGATGTTCGCGATCCCCATCCAGAAGCCGCCGTTGCGGATGGCTGAGTAAGTCTCCCACTCGAAGCTCGAAAACGTGGTGTATCCGCCCAGGAATCCAATCACCAGCAACGGCTGCAAGTTGGAATTCGGCCCGAATCGCTCGGTGATCAGGGTCATCAGAAGCCCGATGAGAAACGACCCCGTCACGTTAATGGTCATGGTGCCGGCGATGGGGAAGCGTGTGCCGTAGCGCGTCACGATGGCGGTGCCGACAAGGTAGCGGGTGAGCGATCCGACGCCGCCGCCGAAGAGTATCAGCAGAAACCTCATCGGATCAAGAGGGCCGCAGACAGTCGGCGATTTCCTTTTCTTCCACCGCGCCGGGCTTGATCAGCTTCCAGAAGGGCTCGGTGATATCCACGGTGGTGGCGCCCGGGCCGGAACACGCGCCGCCGTCGAGCACCAGGTCGACACGGCCGTCCATCATGCCGAAAACGTCGATTCCGCTGCGGCACGTAGGGTGGCCGGAAATGTTGGCGCTGGTAGAGATGAGCGGCTGGTTCAACAGTTCGATCAACTGGTTGGCGATGGCACAGCGGGCATGGCGCAACGCCAGGCGGCCGGTATTGCCGGTGACTTTCAGCGGGATGCGCGCCGATGCCGGCACGATGATGGTGAGCGGGCCGGGCCAGAAGCGGCGCGCCAGTAGATAGAAACGATTGTTCAACTCGCCGGCCAGTTCCTCGGCGGTCAGCATTCCGCCGATCAGAATGGGCAGGGAGCGGTGCGATTCGCGGCCTTTGGCGGAGAAAACCTGGGTGACGGCGTGCAGGTTGAACGGGTCGGCGATCAGAGTGTAGAGCGCGTCTGTGGGGATGGCCACCACTTTGCCGCGGCGCACGGCGGAGGCGGCTCGCTCCAGCACTTCAGGTTGCGGCTTTTCGGGGTCGATTTCGACCAGGTCGGTAGCCATACGGTTGCAGTCTCGTCGTTTTGTGTCCGCCTACGGATCAGCGGGGCCCAATGGCCTCGGCCACGTCCAGCGCCATCTGATAGCGGCCGAACGGTGCACTTAATTGTACGCCCTGCACCATGCCGCGGACACGAACCACCATCTCGCGGGCGATGCGGACGCCCTCTTCGCGCGCCTTTTCGGCGTTATCCACGCGCTGCATGCGAGCCATGAAATGCTCCGGCACGGGGACGCGCAGCTCGTTCACCATGAACTCCGCGTTGCGGTAGCTGGTGAGCGGCCAGATGCCGCAAATCACCGGGATTTTGAGATGGGCGATGCGTTTCAGGAAGGCTTCCAGCAGGTCGAGATCGAAGACCGGCTGGGTGACGATGTATTCCGCGCCGGCCTCCAATTTCCAATTCAGGCGGCGAATCTCTTCGTCCATATTCAGGGCGCCGGGGTTGGCGCCCACGCCGATCAGCATGGCGGTCTGCGAGCCCATGGGGTTGCCGCCGATATCCAGGCCGTGGTTGAGATTATTGACGATGTTCACCAGGCCAATGGCGTCCACGTCGAAGACCGCGGTGGCATCGGGATAGAGCCCCATGCGCGGCGGATCGCCGGTGATGCAGATGAGGTTGCGCACGCCCGCCGAGTGGGCGCCCAGCAGCTCGGATTGGATGCCCAGAATGTTGCGGTCGCGGCAGCAGAAATGGTTGACGGCCTCGATTCCCGCCTGCTGTTGAATCAGCTGGCAGGTGACTTGCGCGCTCATGCGGGCGCTGGCGCGCGGGCCGTCGGGCACGTTGATGCAGTCGATGCCGGCCTCGGCGCAGCGCCGCGCGCCGTCGATTTCGAGCTTGGCGTCGACCCCGCGCGGCGGCAGAATTTCCACGAAGGCGACGAACTTTCCGGCGGCGAGTTTGGCGCCCAGCTTGGACTTCTGCGCCACCGGCACGGCCGCGAGAGCATGCACCTTGGCCTGCGGCGTCTCCACCGTGACGGCCAGTTTCTTGGCGGCGGGCTGCAGGGAGCGGGTTTCCGAGACGATCAGTTTGATGTGATCGGGCGTGGTGCCGCAGCACCCGCCGATGATCCGCACACCGGCCCACAGCAGGCGGCGGGCATACTGCGCCATGTATTCCGGGGAGCAGAGATAGATGTTGCGGCCCTCCACGCGCGTGGGCAAACCGGCGT
>CAZARO010000860.1:0-3329 GCA_964487165.1 uncultured Solibacteraceae bacterium
GCGGTCGACCGCGGCGATGTGCGGCAAATTCTGCCGCTGCCGCTCTTCCACCTCGGACACCAGCGCCTGAAACATCGGAAGGTTGGGGTATTTCAACAGGCACGCCTGGCACGTGGCCATCGCGGCGTCCAGATTGCCGGCGGCCAGGTTGCGCCGGGCTTCCTCGTAGGAGCCTTTCAGAGCGTCCTGTTCGGCATACACCTGATAGTAAAAATTCCGGTAGGTGTTGCTGATATTGGGGTCGGGATCCGGCGAATTTTGCTCCATCGCCCCCAGTTCTTCCATTCTGCTCAAGGCCGAAGCCGGATCGCCGTGCTCCCAGGCCTGGACGGCGCTCTGGTAGAGGCGGGCTTTCTCGTCGCGCACGCGCTGTAGGTCGTTGGGGGTCATCTGTACCTTCTTTTCGGGGCCCTCGCCTGGCAATGGAGTCCCAGCGAGAGCGTCTCGGTATCGGTTTGTGGTAACGCCAAAACGCGCATCTTACACCAGTGACTCCCGAATATCTATCCCAGCATACAACCAACGCCGCCAAATCGTTTCTTTCGCGCTTGCCGGCGGCGTTTGCGCAGTACCGGTCGGACGCCGGGCGCACCTTTCGCAAGAATCCCAGGATGCACCGGTGCTGCTCAAACCGCTGACCTGTCACCGAGCCGGACCGGCTTGAGTGGGTGGGGCAGCCGTCGGCCCGTTGGCGGTAAAATGAGGTTCAGTCTTATGCCCGTCACGCCGTATGAAAGCGCCAAGAGGTCCCTGGAAGCCCTCGGCCCCGCGGACCAACTCCGCCTGGTCGCTGAGATCATCTCGCGCATGAGCGGCGAATTGAGTCAACAGACACGGAGTCTCTTGGATCTGGAGGGTCTCGGCCAAGAGCTCTGGCAAAGCGTGGATGTAGAGGACTACCTGCGCCGGGAACGCTCCTCATGGAATGGGTAGCCTGACTTCGGGGTGCGACGGTTGGGCTGGATACGCCCGCTCATTTACTTTATCGAGAGACACCCCGTTTTCGCGCCTAAGTTGAGGCCGTTCTTTGAGGCGGCGGATCGGCGTGAGTTTCGACTGGTGACTTCCGTTGTCACTTTGATCGAAGTCCTCATTCTGCCGCTACGCACGGGGCGTCATGACCTTGCACGGGAATATCGAGACATTCTGGTGCGGTCCGCGAGTCTAAAGGCGCTTCCCGTAACGTTGGAAACCTCCGAGCTGGAAGCCCAACTCCGGGCCTCTCACAACATCCGTACGCCGGACGCCATCCCGGTTGCTACCGCGAAAACCGCAGGGGCGTCTTGGTTCCTGACGAACGACGCCGGCCTTTAGGCGCTGCCAGGCCTGTCGGCGTTGCTTGTGGGCGAGTTGCCGGATCCAATGACCTGACAATACCGCGCTTTGCCCGTACCATGTCCTCGACCTTCTCAATCTCCAGCGTGATCGCGCCGTTTAGGCTGCGGCCGTACGGCCGAACTATGCCGGTGAACCTGGCAGCCACCTTCACGACGGCCGTGCGCCGCGAGGATTGGCCACAGGCAGCATTGGTGAGCGAATCGGTATCCGGGCTGTCCGAGCCAGTGGGGAGCAGACTGTGCTCACATCCGTCACCCATCAAGACACTGTGTTCGAAACAATCGCTTTCAAAAATCGCGCCCAGCCGTACGCGTCGGCAGATGAAGTCGTGCGGATGCGCAACGACGTCGCACACGGTCGTTTCGATCGGCTCAAACACCTTGAGCGGAGACGGGCAACGAAGATCGAAGAGGCCGGAATCATTCCCCATCTTTGTCACCAGCAATCCTGGAGCGCTCCCTCGCAAGCCGTCGAGCTTGGGCACTCGCCATACGCGAACGTACAGGGCGACCCCGCCAGCCAGAAGCGCGACTAGGATTAACAAGCCTGCCCGATGCGCCTTTCTGCAGGTCATATCCCGTTAGACCGCGACAGTTAAACGAAGTTCCCTCCATGTGCCCCCCGTTCCCCCGCGCCGGGGACTATCCTGAATCAGTCCGCCATGAAATACGAAATCGCGCTCCTCGTTCTCTTCTCCGCCGTCGCCGTTGCGCAGACGGCGCCGCGCACCATGCGGGTCGACTACGTCCATAGCGGCAGCGCTTCCGAAGAACACTTCGCCCTCGATGCCGTCGCTTTGGAAGGCGCCTGGCCGGGACCGCTCGACCGCTGGATCGACGAGTCCAATCTCGGCCGTTATTACTTTCAGGTGATCGACCGCGCCACCAATAGCCTGCTCTATTCGCGCGGTTTCGCCAGCATCTACGGCGAGTGGGAGACCACCGACGAAGCCAAACAACAAGGCCGCGCCTTTCACGAGAGCGTGCGCTTCCCCGCCCCCGCCGCGCCCGTCCAGGTAGTGCTCAAAAAGCGCGGCCCCCGCAACGAATTCCGCGAAGTCTGGTCCCTCGTGGTCAATCCCGCGGACGCCGCCATTGACCGCAGCCCCGCTCCCAAGCTGAACGTTTGGGCCGTGATTGAGAACGGCGCGCCTCGCGATAAGGTCGATCTGCTGCTGCTGGGCGATGGCTATACCGCCGCCGAAATGGATAAGTGGCATCGCGACGCGCGGCGCACTGCCGACACCCTGTTTGCGATCTCGCCCTTCAAGGAACACCGCGCCGATTTCAACGTCTGGGCCATCGACACGCCGGCCGAAGAAAGCGGCGTCGCCCGCCCTTCCGATGGCGTCTTTCGCCGCTCGCCCTTGCGCGCCGCTTACGATGCCTTCGGCTCGGAGCGCTACGTGCTCACCCTCGACAATCGGCGACTGCGCGAGATTGCCGCAGCGGCGCCCTACGAGTTCATCGAAATCGTGGTCAACGACCGCAAGTACGGAGGCGGCGGCATCTTCAACCTGTTCGCCACCGTGTCCGCCGACAACGCCTTCACGCGATATGTCTTCGTCCACGAGTTCGGCCACCACTTCGCCGGACTGGCCGACGAATATTACACCTCCGACGTGGCTTACGACAGCAGCGGTGAGCGGCCCGAGCCCTGGGAGCCCAACGTCACCGCCGACCCCATGGCCGCCAAGTGGAAAGAACTGCTGAGCGCCGGAATTCCGCTGCCTTCGCCCTGGCCCAAGCAGGAGTTCGAGCAGATGCAGCAGGAGATTCAGAAGCGCCGCCACCAGATCCGCGCCGCCCATCGCCCCGAAGAGGAGATGGAAGCGCTGTTCCATGAGGAGCGCGAGCGCGACACCAAAATGCTCGCATCCGGCCCGAATGCCGGCAAGGTAGGAGCTTTCGAAGGCGCCATGTACCAAGGGCGCGGATACTACCGGCCGCAGCAGGATTGCATCATGTTCACGCGCGACGAGGGCGGTTTCT
>CAZARO010000861.1:0-3326 GCA_964487165.1 uncultured Solibacteraceae bacterium
TCCTATGAGTGAGTAACGATTTCCGAAAAATCCGCTATGGTGGAAAATTCCGCCAATAGCGTATGCAGTAACGTCAAACGGTTCGACCGGACGCGCGCGTCCGGCGCATTCACCAGCACTTTGTCGAAAAACAAATCGACCTTGGGGCGCAGTTTGGAGATCACACTTTCGATCGGCTGCCCCGCGATACGCCGGTACTCTTCGTACAACTCCTTCTCCGGGCCGGCTTCCAGCAGACCCTCGTCGATGGCTCCGCCGCCCGCGAACTGCGCCTGCTCCAGAATATTGCGGATGCGCTTGAAGCTGGCCGCCAGCGGTTCGAAATCGGGCGTGGGCCGCAGCCCCTGCACCCGTTCGAGGCGCGTTTCAAGGTCCACCAGGTCGCTCCAGCCGGCCGCCATGCAGGCGTTCACTTCGTCATAAGCGAAGCCGCGATGATCTTTGAAATAAAACTTCACACGGTCGGCGAAAAATGCCTTCAGCTCTTCATTGCCCTCCAGGAAATCTAGCAGCGGCAGCTCGATCCTGCCCTCTACCAGGATCTTCACCACGCCCTGCGCCGCGCGCCGCAGCGCAAAGGGATCGCGCGAACCGGAGGGGATCATGCCCACGCGGAAACAGCCGCGCAGCGTGTCCAGTTTATCGGCCAGCGAGACAAGCTGTCCGGTCCGATTGCGCGGGATGCGATCTTCCATGCTCTCGGGTTTGTACTGGTCGTAGATGGCCTGCCACACGGGCTCGGGCTCGCCTTGCACACGGGCGTAAAGTCCGCCCACCACGCCCTGCAGCTCGGTGAATTCCTTCACCAGTTCGGTGGTGAGGTCGCACTTGGAAAGTTCCGCCGCACGCACGGCGTCATCGTCGCCGCCCAGTTCCTTCACCAGTTCCTTCATACGCTCGGTTTTTTCGAGATACGAGCCCAGCTTGGCTTGGAAAGTAACGTGGGCGAGGTCCGGGATGCGGCCCGCGAGCGTCTTTTTCTGGTCCGTCTCCCAGAAGAAGCGGGCGTCGTTGAAGCGCGCGCGCAGTACCCGCTCATTGCCGCGCCGCACGAAGCCCTCGGGATCGGAGGGGATATTCATTACCGCTACGAATCGCGGCGCCAGCCCTCCGCGGCCGTCTTCCACCGAGAAATATTTCTGGTGATGGCGCATCACCGTGACCAGCACCTCTTCCGGCAGTTCCAAAAACTGCGCATCGAAATTGCCCACGATGGCGGTGGGATATTCGGTGATGTAGACCAGGGTTTCGAGCAGCGCCGCGTCGGTTTTCACCGGGACGCCGGCCAGTTCCCGGCGGATTTTCTCGCGCCGCTCCTCCGCCGAGAGAATCACGTAATGATCGCGCAGCCGCTCCACGTAATCGGCGGTGGTGATGGCGATCTCACTCGCTCCCAATCGGCGATGGCCGCTCGACAACGCGCCGGAATGGATGCCGGCCAACTCGAAGGGAACGATCTCTTCGCCCAGCATCGCCACGATCCAGCGGATCGGCCGGATGAAACGCGGTCCGCCCTTGACCGTCCAATACATCGTCTTGGGAAAATAAATCTGCAGGATGACGCCGGGAAGCGCGTCCGCCAGAATGTCTTTGATCGGCCGCCCCGCCACCTTGCGCGTGAAGAAGTAATACTCGCCCTTGGCCGTGGTCTCCACCGCCAGGTCCGCGGGAGCCACGCCCTGCTTACGCGCGAACCCGGCCACGGCCTGCGCGGGCGCCGATTTCGGCGGCCCCAGCACTCGCTCTTCGCTGTCCGCCTGCCGGGCCGGCAACCCGTCGGCGCGCAGCACCAGGCGCCGCGGCGTGGCGTCCATGGTGATCGAGTCGTGCGGAATTCCGAGCTTCTCGAACAGCAGCCGGAGATTCTCCAACGCGTGCGGAATCATCCAATCGGGAATTTCCTCGGTGCCGATTTCGAGCAGGAAAGGAAGACTCACTGCGCCACCTCCGGCCTGGCCGCCTGAAGCCCGCCCCGAAAAGCCAACTGCCAACAGCTAACAGCTAACAGCCGCCTCACAGCGCCACCTCCACCGCCGCGCTCTGCTGATCGGCCCAGGCCTGCGCCACTCCCACCGCGATCTTGCGCACCCGCTGAATCATGCCCACCCGCTCCGTCACGCTGATGGCGCCGCGCGAATCGAGCGTATTAAAAAGGTTGGAACATTTGAGCACGTGGTCGTAGGCGGGCAGCAGCGGAAAGCGCTTCTTGTCGGCCGATTCGGGATCGTAAAGCGCCAGCAGGCGCGCCGCTTCGCCCTCGTGCAGCTCGAAAAGTTTCCACAGAGTAGGGATGTCGGCCATCTCGAAGTTATAGACCGAGTACTGCAGCTCGTCGCGATAGCGTACGTCACCGTACGAAAAATCCTTGGTCCACTCGATGTCGTAGACGCTGTCCTTCACCTGCAGGAAAGCCGTGAGGCGCTCCAGTCCGTAGGTGATTTCGGCGGGCACCAGGTCGAGATCGATGCCGCCGCATTGCTGGAAATAAGTGAACTGCGTGACCTCCAGCCCATCCAGCATCACCTGCCAGCCGATGCCCCAGGCACCGAGCGTGGGCGCTTCCCAGTTGTCCTCTTCGAACTTGATGTCGTGCTGCCGGAGGTCGATGCCGATGGCCTCCAGGCTGCCGAGGTATTGATCGATCACGTCGGCCGGCGCGGGCTTGAGGATGACCTGCAGCTGCGAGTGTTTGTAAAGCCGATTGGGGTTATCGCCGTAGCGCCCGTCGGCCGGCCTGCGGCTCGGTTGCACGTAAGCCACGCTGTAGGGGGAAGGGCCGAGGACGCGCAGAAAGGTCTCCGGGCACATGGTGCCGGCGCCCACCTCCACGTCATATGGCTCTTGAATAATGCAGCCCCGTTCCGCCCAATACTGCTTCAACTTGAAAATGATTTCTTGAAAAGATGGCATTCGTTAACCCGCCGGTCAGGGAGCCGCAACCGCCGCGAACATCGGCGCCGTGTACAATCTTCGTTCCGCATGGGCCTCAATCTGCTGCACCAGGAACCCTCTCAAGTCGGCCGCCGTCGCCTGGCTCCACTCCATCGCCGGCAGTCCGGCAACCGGCTTCCGCAACATCTCCGCGGCCAGCGCACGCGACGCGACACTCAATTCCCAACTGCTCGCGCCGCCCGCCAGCGTGCCCCTTGGGCCCCGGCAATGGCTGCACATTAAACCCGCCTGCCCGCGGCCGAAAAATGCGCGCTGTGGATTTTCCGCATCGTCCAGCAGGGTGCCGCATCCCAGGCAGACGTTCAACTCCGGTAACCATCCCGAAAGCCGCAGCGACCAAAGTGAAAAATACGTTACGGCCCGCCACGCCTTTC
>CAZARO010000862.1:0-3323 GCA_964487165.1 uncultured Solibacteraceae bacterium
GGGTCCATGCACCTACGGCTGGATGGCAGCGTCTACCTCACCGGGCCGGCGGAGATCGTCGCCGAGGGCGAGTTCTTCGGCTAGCGAGCCGGCTAGCTTGGCTTAGCTTAGCTTAGCTAAAAGTTTGCGCCAATCGCATTTTGCCGTTCCTTAACCAAAGAGAGCATAGAAAGACCCGGACCCTCGCCACGAAGATCAAAGTTCCTCATGGCTTTCGTTACTATCCGCCCGTCACCCCTGGGCGCTCCGGGTAATCAGGTGAATACCTGGACTCGGCGGATTGGTCGGGGGGAGAGAGGTTTCGTGGTCCAGCACTTTCCGGCTTTCGTTCGCCCGTTGCAGGTGGAGCGGCGCGCGCAGAAGATCAGCGACCCGATCGAGCGCTTACGATACCTGCGCCGGGCCACTGCTCCCGCCAGGAGTTCTGTAGTGAGCTGGAGGTGGGCAGCCTCGCTGGCGCTCGCGATTCTGATTGTTCCCCTGGGGATCCATGCGATAAGCCGGAAGCCGATACCCCGTAAGAAATCCGAAGCGGCTGTTCGCCGCCCGGTAATCGACACCCCGGTCGTGTGGCCTGTCGAACAAACCAACGAATACGACCTCTACAGCAATGGCCTGCGGATCGAGAACAGTCTGGCGATTTCCAATCAGCCTCGCTTGTATTCGCTGCTCAGCCGTGGGTCCGAAACACCGGGGCCCCGCCGTTCGCAGCCCGCGGGCATCGTCTTCCATACCACGGAGAGCGATCAGGCACCGTTTGAATCCAGCCAGAAATCCGCCCTCAAACGCATCGGCCAGGAGCTGCTCGCGTACGTCCGCAACAAGCGCGCGTATCATTTCGTCATCGATCGCTTTGGACGCGTGCATCGCATAGTCGTGGAATCCGATACCGCAAATCACGCCGGCCGTTCTGTCTGGGCGGACTCGCAGTGGGTATATCTGGACCTGAACGCGAGCTTCATAGGCGTGGCGTTTGAAGCCCGCACCCAGGCGGAACAGCAACCCATCAACGACCCCCAGCTACACGCCGCGAAGGCTCTCGTCGAGATGCTTCGCGGCAAGTACAACCTGTTGCCGGAAAACTGCGTCACGCATTCGCAGGTCTCCGTGAATTCGGACAATATGGGAATCGGGTATCACACCGATTGGGGAACCGGCTTCCCGTTCCAGGAGCTCGGCCTTCCGGACAATTACCAGATACCCAATCCGGCACTCTACTTGTTCGGGTTCGATTACGATCCGGCATACACCAACGCCACCGGCCCCGATCTTTGGAAAGGCCTCGCTCTGGCCGAAGAGCGCAGGCGCGAAAGCGCTGCTGAGCGCGGCGTAACGGTGGCCGAATACCGAAAGATTTTGCAGCAGAAATACAAAGACGCGCAATCCGCCCTCCAGGACCGGAGCGCAGACCAGGAGAAATAGCATGAGCCGAGTTGAAACAAATAAGAGCGAACCGATCGGCCTCGATGTCGGCACCAGCCGCATCGTGACCGCGCGCCAGACTAACAACGAGATCGCGTATGCTACCCAGCTCAACGCGTTCGTCTCTATTCCTTACTCCAAGATGACGGAGAGCGCTCTCCAGAAGGACGGGGTGTCCCATTCCGTGGACGGAGCCGAAATCCTCGTTCACGGCAATGAATCCGAGCGATTTGCCGATCTGCTGAACAAGGACATCCGCCGGACGATGACTCACGGGGTCCTCAATCCGGATGAACCTGATAGCGTGAAGTTCATTCGGGCCATCACTACCTCCCTGACGGGCAAGGTGGAAAAGGGCCAGAAAGTCTGCTTCACGGTTCCGGCCGCCCCTCTGGGAGCAGAAGACAATCTTACCTACCATGAGGCGACGCTCCGCCAGCTCCTTTCCGAGCTGGGCTTCGACGCCACCAGCATCAACGAGGGTCTGGCGGTGGTTTACGGGGAAATGGAAAGTACCAACTACACAGGCATAGGGATCAGCTGCGGAGGCGGCCTTTGTAACGTATGCTTTTCCTACCTGACCGTCCCGATTCTGAGTTTCAGCATCCCGAAAGCCGGGGATTTCATCGATTCCAGTTCTGCATCGGTTACCGGCGAGAGGCCGAACCGCATCCGCATTCTGAAAGAACAATCGTTCTACATTAACGGCCACTTTGAGAATAAACTGCAGCAGGTTCTGGGCGTCTACTACGACGACATGATCCAGGCGCTGGTGGGCGGCTTGCGAAAGGCCTTCCAGGGCGCGCGCAATCTTCCCAAGTTGACGCGGCCGATCCCACTGGTACTGAGCGGAGGGACTGCCATGCCGAAGGGTTTCCGGGAGCGGTTCGAAACCACTCTGCGAGCGAGCGACTTTCCCGTTGAACTATCCGAGATCCGGATGGCTGCCGACCCGCTCACGACAACTGCCAAGGGTGCTCTGGTCGCCGCACTCGCGGACAACTAGCCGTGTTATGGCCCGCAATGGAGTTGCCGGCGATGGCGTCCGCTCGGGCGATGAGCCGCTGGACTTCCTCAGCAACCAGCCCGTAGAGGGCGAAGCTCTTTCGCGCAAACTTGCCTCTGGCGGTCTTCGCCTCCAGGAGGCGCTTACGTGCGCTATTGAGATTGGCACTATTCTCAACGAGGCGCATTCCGCAGGGAGGTTTCACGGCAGCCTCTCCCCCACCTCGTTGGTCATGACCAACGCGGGCGCCAGGCTGATAAAACCGTCGGCCGCTTCCGGCGTGCCAGCTGCGGAATTCTGTGCGCCCGAGCAGCTCCGCGGTGAGGCTCCAAACAGCGCTAGCGACGTCTTCGCGTTTGGAGCCTTGCTGCGCTGGTTGATTGCCAAGGCGGGTGCGGGCGCTGGCTTCCTCGAACGCCTGATCGCTGCGTTGACGGAGCCGGACCCGTTACACAGGTGCCGGCAGATCCGGCACGCGGTGTTGGAATTGCGATTAGCGCGCAGTCAGTTGCGGTGCACGGGACTGGCTCGAAACCGTCGAGCGCCCCCTGCCGGGAAATCACGAAATGCCTTCGTGGTGGCTTTTTTCCCGGCCAACGGGCTCTGGCGGCGCCTTGCGGGGATCGCGGGGATAGCGCTGTTTCTAGTTGCCGCGAGCGCTATCGCGGCAGTCCTGTTCCTCGATGACCGGCCGGCCTCCCGGATGTTTAAATTCACCATCGCGCCGCCCGAACATAGCGAATACATGAGCGGTCCAGCGGTTTCGCCGGACGGAGCGAGGGTCGTGTTCTCGGCGATTGCACTGGACGGACGCCGGATGCTCTGGCTTCGATCGTTGGACGCATTGCAGGCCCTTGCGATCCCGGGAACGGAAGACGGCTCCGCGCCGTTCTGG
>CAZARO010000863.1:0-3322 GCA_964487165.1 uncultured Solibacteraceae bacterium
GTGTGCTCTTCCGATCTTGGCGCGCTGGAGCCTGTTCTTTCTGATTTCGGTGGGCCGCGGAAAAGTGCTGCAGCCGCTGTCCCCGGAAGAGGGCGAAAAGCTGATGGCGTGGGTCCACCGGACCTCGCAGCAAGCGCCGTTCATCATGGCGACCACCGAGGCGCCTTCGTTCCGACGCGTGGCGCTGGAGCTCATGCGCGGCGATGGCATGACCGGTGAACAGATCAAGCGCAGCGGGGCATATCGTGGCTTCGGCATTCGTGACGGCCACGGCATCATGTTCGTTTCGCACACCGGCGATATCTGCCCGGCCGGCTTCCTGCCGCTGGTGGTGGGGAACATTCGCCAGGACCAGGTTTCGGATGTGTATCGCAGCGCACCGGTGTTTCAATCGCTGCACGATCCCAGTCAGTTTGAGGGACGGTGCGGCTTCTGTGAATACAGCGCCCTCTGCGGAGGGTCGCGAGCGCGGGCCTACGAAGCTACCGGCGATCCGTTGGCGTCAGACCCGTTCTGCACGTATCAACCGGCAGCGCGTACGCATTAGTGCTCCGCGCGGGCCGGGGACTAACTTCGGTTAACGGGTCGAGCGCCGCGAATGTCTCGCCTAATACAGTAGCCTCCTCTCTTTTCTTGCTTTCGCAGCAAGGGCGCACTTATAATCCTCTCTAGTTCCTGGGGTGGGTGTGGCGTCAATGCGCAAGCGAGTTACAGCTGCGGCGTTTCTTTGGAGCCTGGCAGTACCAGCCGCCGCGCACTCCGGCGTGGAGATCACGATGCCGGCGAACTCGCAGCAGACGGGGCGGTTCCCATTAGCCAATAACTGCATAACCGTTCAGACGTTCACAGTTACCGCCCAGCCTGAGGTGGACTGGCTGCGCTTCGAGCCTTCCGTCGTTGAAATAGGCCCGGCAACATCGTTCGACGTGCAGGTAACGGTAAACACGGCCGGATACCGCAAGCTTGGCCTGTATCGCAGCGTACTCATGTTGGTCTGCGACACCTGCGCCGCGACCGCACCGCCCTGTCTTCAGGAGGCCCGAGAATTTCCCATCAGCCTGACGATTGCCGACGCTGAAACCGCCGGGGAACTCGAGCCCACAAGCGCGCCCGCGGTGCCGCGGCCAATCGTCACTCAGCCGGACCCGCCACGGCAAACACCGCAACGATTCGTCCCCCTGATCGGCGGCGCATTGCTGGCCGCGGGGTCGGTGGGAATGTTTGTGGCCCTGCGCGGGCTGTTGCCGGGCAACGGCGGGAACAAAAGCCGATAGCTGAAAGCTCTGCTATACTTGGCCGAGTTATCAGCCATGCGTCCAGCCTGCCTCCCTCTGATTCTCTTCGCGGCCGCGAACGGGTTTGCCGCGGAACTGCCGTCCGCGGTGACTGCAAAAGTCGACGAGATCGCCGCCAAAGCTCTGTCCGAAAGCGGCGCGCCGAGCGTCTCCATCGCTCTCGTGCAAGGCGGGAAGATCGCGTTCGAGAAGGCCTACGGCAAGGCGCGGCTGGACCCTCCGCTGGATGCCCGGGCGGACATGCGCTACAGCATCGGGTCGGTGAGCAAGCAGTTACTCGCGGGCTCCGTGCTGTTACTGGTGCAAGATGGCAGGCTATCGCTCGATGATCGCGTGGCCCGCTATCTTCCGAATCTGACGCGCGCCGGCGAAGTTACTATCCGGCAGTTACTCACACATACTTCCGGATATCAGGATTATTACCCGCAAGACTATGTGGCGCCGTTCATGGCGAAGCCCGTGACGGCCGGCCAAATACTCGATCAATGGGCCCGCAAGCCGCTGGACTTCGACCCCGGAACGCGATGGCAATACAGCAACACGAATTATGTCATCGCCGGCCGGATTGTGGAGCAGGTTACCGGGGGCCCCTTCTTCGACTTTCTCTCCAGGCGGATTCTCAAGCCGCTGGGGATGACCAGCGCCATAAACCTGGCCGAGCAGACCATGGGCTCGCAGGACGCCGCCGGCTATACGCGGTTTGCGCTCGGTCCGCCGCGCCCGGTGCAGCCGGAAGGCCGCGGCTGGCTGTTTGCGGCCGGAGAACTGGCCATGACGGCGCACGACCTCGCTCTGTGGGACATCTCCCTGATGGAGCACAAGCTGCTCACGGCGGCGTCACTCGAAGCGATGACTACTCCCGCGCGCCTGCGAAACGGCACGCCCACCGACTACGGCCTCGGCGTCGGGGTGACGGACGCTGGCGGCCATCCAAAACTGCAGCATGGCGGGGCGGTATCGGGATTCGTGAGCTTGAATACGGTGTGGCCGGACCAGGGTGCGGCGGTGGTGGTGTTCGCCAATGAGGACGGCTCCAGCGCGACCAGGTCGATCGCGCGCGACATCGCGCCGCTGCTGCTTCAGGAGGCGGAAGACCCCGATGCGGCACGGGCGCTCGAACAGGCGCGGCGGATCTTCGACGGACTGCTGGAAGGCCGGATTGACCGCGGGTTGCTGACGCAAAACGCGGACGCCTATTTCACGCCCCAGGTACTGGAAGACGCAGCGGCCAGTTTGCGGGCGCTGGGTCCGCTGGTGTCGCTGCAGCAAACCTCAGTGGAACTACGCGGCGGGATGACTTACCGGCACTTTGAAGTCAAGTTCAAGGATAGGTCGCTGCGTCTGGGTACGCTGACGGTGGCGGGAGGGAAGCTGGAACAGTATCTGATTCAATAAGGACTAGGCAAGGGCTTCGCCCTTGAAATCCTTTCAGGATTTTGGAAGACAGAAGCGGCCCCTGCGGGTCCGAAGAAGTCTGACAGCCCTGGCGGGCTGTCGGAAGTCAGAATGGGCGCAGGATCACGCAAACTGCAGGCGGCCTCTATTGTGGAAGTAGTTTTGTTTACGCAACTGCGACTAAGAATCTACACTCCCGTAGTGCCTACCGTATACTTAGAAATCATATTCGCGCGTTCCCATGCAGGCATGGACTTCGGCGACCCGAGATAGGTCAGAAATTGCCCCAGCACCTGCGCGAAATGCGCTTCGTGGCCGACGCGGTGACGGTCGGGAATGGTGATGTGCAGTTCGTCGCCCACGGTCTCATAGGCCACGCCCGCGAACCGCGTCTGCAATCTCCGCAGGTGCGCCTCCAATGCCTGAGTGACGGCGGCGCGCGTCTGCGACGAGTTCGGGACCACGTACACTTCGGGCACGAACTTCTCCTTCTCGCCTTGCCGTATGTCCACGCGCGCGTTGGCGCCGCGGTAGACGGCGTGGTGCAAGTCGATTCCCGTGGGCGATTCGTAGTGCCAGAGCGCGGCCAGCCGCACGTGGATGCCGCGGATCTGGTAGTGGACCTCGCCGTT
>CAZARO010000864.1:0-3321 GCA_964487165.1 uncultured Solibacteraceae bacterium
AACTGCTCCGAAGCGGTGATCTTGGCAATGCCGAAGTCGGTGATCTTCGCCGTTCCGTTGGCGGCGATCATGATGTTGGCCGGCTTGACATCGCGATGCACGATGCCTTTGCCATGGGCGTAGTCCAACGCTACGGCGGTTTGCGCCAGTATGCTGAACATACGGGCGGGCGGCATAGCCTCCGGCTGCGAGAGCAACTGGTCGAGCGTCGGACCGTCGACATACTCCATGGCGATGTACGCCAGGTCGCCCTGCTGCTCCACGTCGTAAATGGTGACGATGCCGGGATGCGACAGAATGCCGGCCGAGCGGGCCTCGCGGAACAGGCGCTCGCGCATCCGCTCCTGCTCGTCGGGCTTCAATACCGCGGCAAGGTTAATTGTCTTAATGGCCACCGGCCGGCCGATGTTCGGGTCAATGGCGTGATAGACCACACCCATGGCCCCCCTCCCGAGCTCCCTGACGATTTTGTACCGGCCGATGCGGTCCATTCAGTTCTAGTGATAACACACGGGGAGAGGGCGCGGCCCGCGGGTGAAACCGCTCCCTGTTGGTCGCGGCCCGGAAACACGTACACTGATTCGGGCATGATCACTGAGCCGCGGCCGCAGGCAGTGTCATTTTTCGCGTCCGCCGGGCCCGCTCCCTGCCTTAGCCGCCTTGAGACGAAGTTGAGCCAGCGCCAGGTAGGCCCGGGTGAGTTGCAGTTCGTTGTGCAAGCCCTCCACCGTGGCCTCCAGTTGCATGAAGTCCATGGCCTTCGCCTGAGCGATGAAAGCCTCCAGGGAGTAAGCGCTGACGCCGGTCACCTTGAGCGAAAAATTCTGCCGGCCATGAGCAGCTTGTACCGTCTCGATGAATCCGCCCGACCCGAACAGGACTCGCCGGCTATCGAACGGTCCGCTGTCCTTGGGGTCGAAGCGCGATTTGCGCGGCGAGGTGGCGTCGTCGTTCGATGAGGAGATCAACAGGTTGAGCACCGCCTGGGCTTCGTCGCGATCCGCCTGCAGGGAGGACGCGGCAAGCGCCGAGAGGAACGCGATGCGCTGCTCGTAAGAAAGCAGTTCGGCATCCTTCATACCGAGATGCAGGGCCATGATGGCCGTCAGGCGATTGGCCGCGGTGGCCGCGACGCCGGCAAATAGAAGACTGCGCTTGACGCCGCCGGACAGCCTGCCGGCCAAAGCCAGGACCCGGTCGGAGTCCTTGCCGCGAATGGCGTACGCGGCTTCGGAGAAATCGATCAGCGAGCCGATCTGCGAGCGCGTAGTGACGCCGTCCACGTCGGCCAGAAGGTCGCGCGCCTGGGCGAATTGGCCGGCGGCGATGGCGGCGCGGATCTGGGCCATCAAATGCGCGAAGGTGGACTGGTTGGCAACCGACGGCGGCTCCGCGCCGAGCCTGGCCTCCACCGCCGCGGCGGCGCTGGGATATTGAGTCTGCATCTGGTCGAGAACCTTCTGCAACGTATCGGCGTCGCCGAGGGTCAGATCGCGTGCCTTGGGCAGAAGCTGGAAGACGGTAGCGTAGGCGGCGACGGGGTCGAGGCTGGCGGCGTTGGCGTTGTTCGAGAACAGGTCGGCCACGGCGCCGATGTAGGCGGTCACCATGTCGGGATTGGTATTGTCGTGATCGCCTTGCCAGTTCGAGAAACTCGATCCGCTCACGGTATACGTGGTGCGATTCAGGACGGGCTCGGATTTCCCCACGAAAGCGGGAGCGAGGAACAGGTAGTTGCCCAGATCGGCCAGCGCGTCGACGTTGGGAACCAGGCCTTCGGTGGCGAAGGCGATGGCGCGCTCGAAAACATCGTCGGCCAACTCAGGAGCAGGGACGCGAAACTGGATCAGGAAGCCGGTGATGGAGGCGACGTCGAGCTGATACGGGTCGCCGGTTTCCAGCGCGGCCATCGCCAGTTGCGCGGCGCGATCATAATCGTCGGTGAACTTGGCCTGTTCGAGAAACGCGGAGGCCTGGCGCCGCTCCGATTCACGCTTCTCCCGCGCATGGTCGCTCGGTTGCGGCAGAGCGGCGTCGCACTTGGCGCCTGGGCCCATCACCACCTTCCAGAGTCCCGAAAACGTGGCCACGGGAAGCACTTTGCCGGAGTCGCGAAAGATGTCGTCCGGGACATTGTTGAGATCGGCGATGGCTTCGCGAAACAGGCCGGCGCCGATACTCTTGTCGGCCGTACAGAGGATGGCGGCCAAAGAGGCGATGCCGTAGGTGGTGACCACGGGGTTGGTCATGCGCCGCAGAGGTTCGCGCAGCCCCGAGGACCATGAGACCGCATCGCTCCAATCTGCGATTGCCGACAAGGACGGCGCCGGAGGGTCCTGTGCGCGTGCGCAGGCCGCTGCCAGGACGACAGCGCAGATGAAGCGGGCCTCTCTCACTCAATCCTTTGACGGGGCGGAGAGTAGATGTGTGCAGAGGGTTTGTCCATATTCTGCGAGACTCGTTAACGGACATTGACTGAGGTCGCCACATCAACGTTTCCCCGAATCGCATTGGAATAAGGGCAGATTTGGTGCGCGCGGTGCACGAATTCTTCGCCGGTCGACTGGTCGACTCCGGTTAGCGTCACAGCGAGAGAGGCCGACAAGACGAAGTTCCCCTGTTCGTTCCGGCTCAAGCCGATCTCGGCTACGACCTCGACCTGGTCATCGGAGAAGTGGTGTCTAGCTTCTCGACTTACTCGCAATATTGCGTTCTCAAAGCAAGCTCCATATCCCGCGGCAAACAACTGTTCGGGATTGGTCGCACCTCCGCTCCCACCTAGAACCTTCGGCAGCGCTAAGCTGAGATCGAGAAGTCCATCTTCACTCCGGATCGATCCGTGACGGCCTCCTTTGGCGGTGACTTTCGTGGAATATAGCGGCGTCATACCTTAAGTCTCCTTTGCATATCCGTACCGTTCCAGCATAGTCGGGGAGCCGCAAACATCGGTTCCCCTCGTCAGGTGAAATTGCTCACGCGCCTGATCTTTCCGCGGCAAGCCTGAGCCGCCGCCCTCACTTTAGATTCTCGTTAAACCAGGCGATCATGCGAAGCAGCACATCCTTTTGATGCGCCGGCGTGTGGAACATGTGACCCTCGTTGGGGTAGACCACCATTTCGGTCTTCACCCCCAGCGTCTTCAGCGCGTGATAGAACTCGTAGGATTGCGGCGCCGGACACTCGCCATCGCGCTCGCCCACCAGCACCAGGGTCGGCGTCTTCACCTGCTTGATGAAATCGATGGCCGACATTTTGGCGTACACCGCCGGGTCGTCATATACGGACGCGCCGAAATACGGCATCATCCAGGTGTCGATGGAG
>CAZARO010000865.1:0-3316 GCA_964487165.1 uncultured Solibacteraceae bacterium
CTTCGGCCCTTTGCTATGCCAACGGATAGTCTTCAAAGAGCCAAAGCCGAGGGGCCGCCTGAAAGGCGGCCTGCAGCCCTCACGCCGCCGCTACAAAGTAGTGAGCACTTCCCAGTACATCGCCGCGACGCGATCGATCGCGTGGTACTCCCGAATGTGCGCCGCGGCGCGCTCGCCGATGGCCGCGGCCACTTCCGGCATCGACGCCAGCAGCGTCATATGTTCGCGCAGGGAATCCAGCTCCGCCGCTCCCGGCGCGATGCGCAGGCACGCGCCTTCCGGAAATCGCGAACACTCGGACGATTCCGTCAGCATCACCGGCTTGCCGAGACCCATCAGGCGGATGGCGATCCCCGACGTTTCGCCGGCCGCAGGATAGCGCAGATTGATGCAGGCATCCACAGCGCCGGCGGCCAGCCAGAATTCGCGCTCGTCGAGATGCGGCCGGCGCACCACCGCCGCGGCCAACAGCATGGGCTCGACGGCGCGCGCGAGGTCGCTCGAAACGAATTCGCCAGCCACCAGCAGCGCCGTCCGCGGATGGACGCGATGGACCGCAGCGAAGGCATCCAGGATCGTCACCAGCCGCTTCGATTCCCGCAGGTATCCGAAGACGCCGAATAAAAAGCTGCCCGCATCCACCCCCCACCGCTGCCGCCAGCGGATAGTCTCGGCGACGCTGGCCGGCCACTGAGGCGCAACGAAAAGGTGCGGAATCTCGACGACTCGCGCTGGCGGAGCGTGCTCTTTCACCACGCGCGCGGCCGCCGGATTGTGTACCACCACCGCGCGCGACCGCTCGACCACGCGCCGCAGCAGTGGGTAATCGAAATAGCGGCGGTCGGTCGCCGAGGACGCCCGGCCGCGCCACAGTTCCCGCGCCAGGCCGCGATTCCACTCCCCGTAGTTGTACACGAACTCCTCCACGTAAGCGGCTTCGTCCAACTGTCCCAGCAGGAAATGGTGCAGCACCGCGTCATGCAACACCGCCACTCCAGGCTGCTCCAGCGCGCGCCGGTAAATATCGCCGTGGAGCGCGTTATTGCCCAGATGATACAGCGCCGCGCCGCAGTTCGCCGGCGCTACTTCCACGCGCCCATGTTTTCTCAACTCCGCCAGCAGCGCCGCAGCGTAATCGGCCACGCCCGTGTGCGCCGGCGGCAGCGGCGCGTAGAATCCCACCGTCACAGCTTTTTCCGCTTGCCGAAGAGCGCCGTCCCCACGCGCACGCAGGTGGACCCTTCTTCGATGGCCGTCTCCAAGTCGTGCGACATGCCCATCGAAAGTTGCGCCAGGCCATGCGCTCCGGCCAGTTCGTGGAGGCGCCGGAAATAGCCGCGCGCCGCCTCGGGGTCGTCCGACCACGGCGGCATGGTCATCAGCCCCAGCAGGCGCAGGTTGCCGCAGGCGCGCACGGCGGCAATCAGCTCCGGCAATTCCGCCGGGTCGGCGCCGCTCTTCGATTCTTCGGGCGAGAGCTTCACCTCGAGCATCACATCCAGCGGACGCGGCGATTCATTCAAACGCCGCGCCAGCTTCGCCGAGTCCACGGTCTGCACCACCTGGAACAGCTCCGCGGCCTTCTTGGCTTTGTTCGATTGCACGTGCCCGATCAGGTGATAGCGCGCGTCCGCGAGGTCGGCAAGCTGCGGGGCCTTGCCTTCGAATTCCTGCACGTAGTTCTCGCCGAAATCGCGCAGCCCCAAATCGTACGCCTCGCGCAGCGTTTCGACGGGAAAAACTTTGGTCACGGCCAGCAGCAGGATTCCGGCCGGGTCGCGCCGCGCACGGTCGGCCGCACGCGCTATCCGTTCGCGCACCACCAGCAATCTGTCGCTTAATTTCTCCATTCTCTTGTTACGCTTCAGTATATCCGCGCAGTCGCCGGCCGTAGTGTTCGGGTGCGCGATACGAAAGTAGAGGAAAGGCCGAATGTCTAACGCTGCGGGATATTTATCCGTGTGGATCCGTGTCCATCCGTGGCCCATTCTTCTTGGCGAACATAATAGGACACGGATTCACACGGATTCAGAACTTCGAAAGGACCACTGCGGGGTTGAGAGCTGTTGACCGTACTCTTACGGCGATCGTTTCTATTGCGATGTCGCCGGCCGTAGTATTCTAGCCTTGCCAGAACCGCGCCGCCGCTCTTTCGAAAACGGAATACGGCGCTGTGAAAATCAGAAGAATTGCCTCCTTTTTCTCTTCTTCATCGCCTTTTTTGCGCCCCCTGTGTCGCATTCCCCGACTGTCAACGGACTGTAACCGCGAGGTGAATCCCTGACCGCGAGAAGTTCGGTTAAAAAAGCGTTGCAATGGCCGATTTTCGCTCGCACCTGACGTATAATCTCCTTTTCCGTGAAATTGGGGAACTGACTCGCCGGTGCATAACCGCGCGAGCGATCCTGGGGGCCAGGTCTCGCCTCCTCGCCAAAATTTACCATTTGGGAGCTTATCTAAATGAATAATTCGCGTATCGCATGCCTGACCAGGATTTTGTTCGCCGCTCTGTTTGCGATGGGAACGTTCTCCATCGCGCTTCATGCGCAGGACAGCCTCGGGGCTATCACCGGTACGGTGAAAGACTCGAGCGATGCGGCGGTGCCGGAGACATCCGTCAAGGCGACTAACATCGCGACCAATCTCCAGGTCACCGAGCGTACTGACACGAAGGGTTCGTACCTCATCCCGAATCTTCCTGTCGGAACTTACACACTCAGCTTTACGAAAGATGGATTCGAGACGGAAACACACACTCAGGTGCTGGTCAATGGCGGCCGAACCACTACCATTGACGGCGCCCTCAAAGTGGGTGCGGTTGCAACCACGGTGGAAGTCGCCGCGGTCGCTCTCATGAACCAGGTTGATACCACCGTCGGCACGGTGGTCGACCAGTTGACCATTCAGGATACACCGCTGGGTACCGGGAGCTTCACGCAACTGGCGATCTTGACGCCCGGCATCCACGCCGATTTCCTGGGTGGCGGAGGCGCCAACACGGGGTTGGGAAACCAGGCGATCTATGCCAACGGCCAGCGCGCCACCAGCAACAGCTTCGCGCTGAATAGCATCAGTACGAACAACCTCTTTAACGGGAACTCCACCAGCCAGGTGGGCGAGAATCGCTTCATCCTGAATACCGGCGAGAATTTCGGCCTGGGAGGATCGTCGCAGACCAGCACGTCAGTGTACGGCGCCATCGGACAATCGCTGCCGACGCCGGCTCCGGAAACCATTCAGGAGATCGCCGTGAACACCTCCATGTACGACGCTTCGCAGGGAGCCAACAGCGGCGCGCACATCAGCGTGATCACCA
>CAZARO010000866.1:0-3311 GCA_964487165.1 uncultured Solibacteraceae bacterium
AAGCAGTTCGAAGCGCACCATGCGTACGCCTTCGCGCAGCACGCGGAAGCGCAAGGCGCACTCCGCCGAGATGTTCTGCGAGTCATTGTTCACCGAGACATTCATGCGGTAGCGTTCGGGCGCGATGGCGCGGTGGTCTTCGGTGGAACTGGCGCGGCCGGCGGCCAGTTCGGACGCCTGGTGCGAAATATACCAGATGCCATCCGCGTCCTCCGCGGTGGCGTAGTTCAGGAGCGCCACTTCCTCGGGCGCGGGCATGGCCGGCAGAGCGCCGCGCGGGTCGAGAATGAAGCGCAAGCCGGCATGCTTCCGGCCGTGGATGAAGGCGCGGAATACGCCGGTCTCGCCGTTGTACAGGCGGGCGAGAAGGTCGGCTTCGGCGTTCGGCACATCGTCGTCGCCGAGCAGCGTTTCGAGGTACGAGGCCGGGCGATCGGTGCGCTTGCGGGAGGCGGACTGGATTTTCTCGAACACCGATTGTAGCGAGGCGGCGGATTCGTCGACGCGTTCGGCGTGGCGGGTAATCTCGTCATAGGTGGAGTCGGTGAAGTAGATCGCCAGCGAATCGAAATCCTCGTCGGCGCTTTCGGCGCGCGTGAGCATCTTCATATAGTGCGCGGCGAGCCCGTACGCGGGGGTGAGCTGGAGATTTCCGTCGCCCGTGAAGACCGCGACCGCGACGCTTCCCAGCACGGGCGGCAAAAAGCTGAACGATCCGGAACGGAAGGTGAAGGTGGCCACGTCGCGCTTCATGATCAGGTTGTTGACGCGCCACACCTGCTGTAAGTGGCCTTTGCGGAGCGCCTGATAATTGGGGTCGGAATTGCGCAGCGTGGCGGCGGAGACGGTGATGCTCGATTTCACCGCCGCGAGCTTGAGGGAGATGGAAAGATCCACCGCCCGACCGCCGGCCTGGACCGGCTGGGTGGAGGTTTCGAAGCCGTCGTGCGAAACCGTGAGCTGATAAGATCCGGCGGCGACACGGTCGAAGTGAAAGCGGCCTTGCGCATCGGTGGCGGCCGTTAGTGGGGAGGGATCAAGTGTGACTGTGGCCTGCGCCACGGGGGCACCGCTGGGGTCGCGGACGATTCCCGAGATTTGCGCCGCGCCCAGCAGGGGCAAGGCAAGTAATAAGAAGGCTCCCCTGAGCGCGCCCGGCATTCATCTACTGTAGCGAATTCGCCGGGAGCGCAGGTGGGGCAGATGGCAGGCACGCGGCGCGATGCCACTCTGCCCCACCGAAAAAAATTTACCGGCGGGCCGTCTTTACTTTGGGGACCGACACGTAGCCCACCACTTCGTCTTTCTTCACCTCGTTGACCACGATTTCCTCCGGCTGGCGGTTGCCCGCGAGGTAGAGCTGCACCGGTTCGTTGATGGTACGGTCGCTCTTCTGCACCATCCGATCATCGGCTAGAATCTGCAGCGTGAAACGGTTGTGTTTAGGATCGGCTTTGGCCAAACTGAGTTGCATATCGCCCACCTTCTGGCGCCCGGACGTCTTCTTGAGATCGAACTCCACATAGTCGCGGTCGCCCAATTGTTTGAGCGCGTCGAGCTGTGAGGCGTTAGTGGCGATGAGACCGCTCATCACGCCCATGTCGCCCACCACGCGCTTTAGGTCGTTACCGGTCTTCTCGAGTTCGGACTGGGTGGACGCCACGTCGCTCTTCACTCCGCTCACGTTGTCGCTGATTTCGCCCAGCTTCGCGTTGGCGGTGCTGTTGGCCTGCTGTAGGTCAGTCAGCTGGCCGGTTAGCTGCTCGCGCTTCTGCTCTTCGTCCTGTTGTTGTTTCGCCAGCGCGGCGGACAGGTTGGCGCTGGTTTTGCGCAGGTCCTGCTTGGCGTGCGCTTCGGCCTGTTGGGCGGTATCCTGAGCCTGGCGAGCGAGCGCGTCGACACTCTTTTCCGCGTCAGCGGTGGTCTGGGCCATATCCTGTTGTAACTTGGCGATCTGGTCCCGATGCTGCTGGTCTAACTGCGCCAGGGCTCCAGCCAGCTGGCGGTTATTGATGAATAACATCACGATGGCGACTAATGCCACCACGATCGCGGCGTTCCATAGAATATGTCCCGCTCGACTCTGTTTTGTATTTTTCGACATGTGATCTTTCCTCCATTTGTGGGGACTTCCGATTCCGCGGCCGCGTCGGATCGTCAGTAGCGCAGGAGCACTTTGTGTGCCAATTGCGCAGTCCCGGATTGGTGGGCAGGCCACCACCCAAAAAAGCATTCAGAACAGAGACGTAGAGACATAGAGGAAAACAAGGTCAAAACCGGAGGGCACAGAGATGGCAGAGGCCACGGAGGGGTAAAGACTCGGGTATCAGCGTCTCAGCGGTTTCGGTTCGCTAAGGCTGCATCGGCGGAGCACTTCTTACGCGGATTGCGTGAAGTTCTTACCGTGCCCGCGCGCTTGCGGCGGCCAGTTCGGCGGGGCAGCCAAGTTTCGGCAATGCGATTGCTAATACGAACCGGTATGCGGATGGGCATGCGTCTCTCACTGTGGTTGATCGCGGGAATCACCTGCGTCTCACTGCTGTTCGCCGTCTATCAGGTGGAAGTGGAATACCAGGGCCGGCGCAACGAATTGCGGCGGCGCGCGGAGCTCCTGGGAGAAAGCCTGCAGGAGACCGTAGAACAGCTGCGGGGCGAAGGCTCCGTGGCCGAATTGCGACGCCTGGTGGACCGCTTCGGCAACCGCGAACACCTGGAGGGAATCGCGATCTATGACGAGAATGGCGCGCCCATCGTCATGACCACCAACCTGCCCGCCAAGTTGGAACCGCACATTGCGGCCGTGGAGCAGGCGGCGTTTCGGGGCAAGGAATCGGGAGAATTCGTACGTTCGAAGGGCGTTCCGATGTACGTGTACGCCGTGCCTTTGCGGCGCGGCGGCGGGATCGTGGGAGCAGTGGCGATATTCCACAACGCCAGCTACATCGATCTGCAGGGTTCGAAAATCTGGCACGATACGGCCCTCCGCGTATTGGTGCAAGTTTTTCTCATCGGCGTTATTACCGTGCTCATCGTGCGCTGGGGCATGATGCGGCCGATCGCGCTGATCGCCCAGTGGGTGCAGGCAGTGCGCGCGGGGCGCTCGGCGGCCCAGGTGGATCTGCCGGCGGATGCGGGCTTCGAGCCGTTGACCCTGGAAGTGCGCAAATTGGCGACCAGTCTGCTGGTGGCGCAGGCCTCGGCCGAGGAAGAGGCCCGGCTGCGGGGCGCGGCGCAGGCCCACTGGACCGCCGAAAGACTGCGGGTTTACATCGGAAACATTTTGCGCGACAGCCGTCTTTTCGTGGTCTCCA
>CAZARO010000867.1:0-3308 GCA_964487165.1 uncultured Solibacteraceae bacterium
GTGCGCAGGGGTCATAGGCTGATGTTCGCACAATAGGCCTCATTGCCGCGCGGTGTCGGAGGGCGAGTACCCGCGCCGATAGCTCAGAACGGCGCCCGGGCGGTCGACCTCCACTTTCAGTTCGTGAAACCGACGATCGCGTTCGTTGTCGCCGAGGTAGAAGCCGATTACATATGTGGACCGGGCATCCTCGATGGCCGCGTCGATCGCCGCCGCCACGTCGTTACCGTTGTAGGAGGCTTTGCCGCCGGTGGATTCCGCGAACTGATCCATAATCTCAAAGTTGCTTCCGCGGCCCAGCATCAGGCCGCGAGCGTCTACGGGATAGACGGCGACATCCGCTTCATTGATCTGGTGAAGCACGGTCTCGATCGAGCGCTCATAGGCCGCAATCCGCGGGAAGCCGCCGGTGATCCAGACAATGCTCTTGCGGCCTGCGGTGTGGCTCATGCGGTCCGCCAGAGTTTTCAGGGCCGCCAGGGTGACCTGGATGAGCTGCTTCAAGCCATAGGGCGGTATGTTTGGCTGAAAGCCGCGAATCGCGCCCAGAAGCAGTTCGCGGTCCCGAGTGAAATTCTGAAGCCTGAGCCCTGGTGCCAGAAAGAGAATTGCGATCGACTCATCGAGCTGCATCCTGCCGACCGCTTGGATTGCCCGATCGCGGGCATAGCTTTGATCCGGGAATGCGGTGTTCAGGCCGTCCAGAACGATGGCCGTGGTTCGTCCGGGAGCACGGCTGGAGGGGCCGGAATCCGCGCCATCCGAATCTTTCGAAAAGAACTGGATGCGCCGCGGCTTGCCGTCATCGAAGACCATGAAGTCTTCGCGGCGAAGGTCGCGAATCGGGTCGCCGGAGTTGCTGCTGGCTACCACATGGATCTGTACCGCGCGGGTCTCGCTTCTGAGGACGAGAGGAGGGTCGGGGCTTTGCGCGAACAGACTCGCCGGCGACCATGCGCAGATCAACGCCCGCATTACTCGTCCCATGATTTCATGGGGGCGTCCCCCCCTTCGATAAGGTTACTTACTCTCTTTCAGCACGCGGCCGTTGAGCGGCTGAAGGGGCCGGACATCGTGCGGATAGAGTTTGCCGAACTCTGCGATTTGCGCGGGCGAGATGTCCACCGGAGTCTTCAACACGAACCACGCCACGCCCTCGGTACACGGCGGAGCCGTTACCGACCCCATGTACATGTAATAGGCGAAGGTCGACGGCAGCAGGCCGGCGGGATTGATCTCGACTCCGGCGATCGCCTCCTCGTTCCCCTTGCTCTTCGGCATGTGCTCCCAGATTTTCTGCACGGTGGCGTTCGCCATCCCCGCTGTCAGAAGAACGGTGACCCCGGCAACCTTGCCGTCGCCCGATTGGTGCATCAGGTGGACCTCCATCGCGTACGGCTTGCCGTGGATGTACTCTTCGCTGGGGCGATGAAAGTGGAATTGAGTAAGTTGGTAGCGCGTGTCTCCGGCAATGAGAAAGTTTCCGGTCCCCGGCGCGTCGTGGTAGTTCACGCGGATGGTATATCCGTTGTTGATCAGATACTGGAGCGGGCCGCTTTGATATTCGAATCGAATGGCCGGAAGGTCGGCCTTCCGGGCATTTCGAATGTCGATGGGAGACTGTTCTCTGCCGTTCTTGCAGGCGGCGTAGTCCGGGTCGAGGTCGCCCCAATGTTCGGCCCCCGCGTAGGTCCATGGCGTCTTCCACTGCGCGTGCAAACTCAGGGGCGCAAGGATGGCGGCGGTAAGCAGAAGGGCTCTTCTCATGTTCGGAATTGTACAGCGACACGGGTTGCGACAATTCGCCGGGTGTCAAAGGATGGATGTTGGCCGGACTGCTTAAGCTAAGCGGCCTCGTTGGGAACCGCATGAAGCTCGATGCGCCGACCTAGTGCCGACGCCACCCGGTTCAACATCTGCAATGTGTGACCGCTGTAGTCGGCATCCTCCAAACGGCAGACGACGCTTGCCGTCGTCCCAACGCGTTTGGCAAGCTCTCGCTGCGACAGGCCCGCCGCTGTTCGCATGTCGTAGAGGAGTTGAGCGGCCTTGACGTTGACAAGCGCTTCGTCGAACTCGGTTTGCTTCTTCGGGTCATCTCCGATTAGTTCATCGTAAAGCTCTTGAAGGGCATGGGATTTCGGCTTTCTGCTCAGCGGGGCCTCCTTTTGCGCTTCCCGGCCATTGCTTACGCCGCTGCTTCGGATCTGGGACGCACTGCGCGTTCAATCTCCTTTTGTTTCGCTTGCCGGACCACCCGGAGTTCATAGTGCACCTGCAGCTTCAGCCAGAATTTGGGAGAAGGTGCCGAGGTACCGCGCCAGGCGGAGGGCCGTGTCAGCCGTAATGCCGCGGCGGCCGCGCAGGATCTCATTGAGACGCGCGGCATCCACGGCAAGCAACTTGGCGAGCCGGTTCACGCTCAGGTTCAATGGCCGCAACCTCCTCGCGGAGGATCTCTCCTGGATGAATGGGCGTAAGAAGTTTCGGCGTATGGTCTCCTAGTGGTAGTCTGCGATTTCGACGTCTAAAGCCTGCCCCTCGCTCCACACGAGGCACACACGGAATTGATCGTTGATCCGGATGCTGTGTTGCCCGCTGGCGATCGCCACCGTACTTATAGAGCAGTACATTGGTGTCTAAGAAAGCTTTAGCGCCGTTCATGCAGTTCTTCGCGCCGGATCGAGCCGGGATCAATTGTGAAGTAGGGCCCTAGGTCGGCGAGAAAGAGCAAGCGATGGGCTGCAAGCCGAGCCCGTCCTTCGCGGGCTAACGCTTCCTCCAACAGCTCTCGCACCAAGGCATTGATCGTGGTGTGATGCTCGGCGGCACAAATTCTGGCGTGCCGGATGAGATCCCCTGGGAGACTGAGAGTGATATTGCGAATTTTCACATAAATACATTACGGCGTCCTGCCGCAATTCCTCGACTAGGTTTTTCTTTAATCTACAGATATTTAAACAAGAGCTAACTGTTCGTCCGTGAGCTATTGCAAACAGGCAAGTTGCTGATTCTGCGTACCGCTCACACCGATGAGAACGGGCATACCGCAGCCGCACTGTGTACAGGACTGTGTACGGCTCAGACCCGGTTTTCAATTTCCAGATTTGCTCGTTGCGCCGCTATTCCTGTACATGCCCACGGCTCCATTTTACGGAGATTGCTGCCGATGGCAACACTGCTCACCACGCCTCACCAGAACCGATCCATTCCCTCTGTCCCGCCCGGCTGAACTTGCAGATCCCCAGCAACTGCGCCGGCTTTCAGCGCCATCCTTCCCGCACGCTCACCGTTTTCCCGTTCGCCTC
>CAZARO010000868.1:0-3295 GCA_964487165.1 uncultured Solibacteraceae bacterium
TCCATGACGCTGGCGCACAATCGCGGCGATCTCACCCAGGGCATGGGCTTCTGGAAGCGCACCGCGACCACCGCCCCGCTCATGGAGCACCTCTCCGCGCGCGGCCGTTTCGCGCGAGCCGTCTTTGTCTATCAGCACACCGGGCTTTCGGCCGAAGGCCACCGGCACTATCCGCTGCGGCCCGTGAAAGTGCTGCGTCAATCGCCGGCCACGCTGTTGCCGCTCTGCCCGTTCCTCGACGAGTGGGGCGCGGTAGTGGCGCAGTTGGAAGAGAGTCACGAGGTGTTGGGCGCGCTGGTGTCCGGTTGCACGAAGGTGCAGGGGCAGCAAGGCTACTACCGTGCCATCGCGGGGATGCGCGCCGCTTCGTCGGGTGCGTTCGACCGCGCGGCCGCGCGCATGCCCAACGCGGTACAGCGCCTGCTGCGCGACGCCGATCTGCGCAAGCTCATCGACGTGCCGCGCATTTCATTCGAGTCGATGATGCGCAAACGGGCTCGCGCAGCGCTGGCGAGGACTTAGTCAATATTAAGTTAGTGTTGTGGGGCACGGTCGAAAACCTGCTGTGGGTGCTCCGTGGGGCAGCCAATCCTGGCTGCAGGCCGCCTTTCAGGCGGCCCCTGGAGTTGTGTGCCATCTACTCGCTAACTGGCGGACTGAAGCCCACCCCACCAGGCGGATCGACACATTTCGGTGGCGCGGGCTTCAGCCCGCGAAACGGCCGGCTGGAAAGCCGGCCTGCAGGCAGGATTGCCTGCCCCACTTAAAACGCCGAACAGCCTACGTCGCCGGCAGCTTGGACACATCCCAGCCGCCGCCGAGAGCTTTGATCAGCAACACGCTGGCGTCCATGCGCCGCCGCATAATGTCCACTTCCGTCGACTGATTCTGCAGGTCGATGCTCTGCGCGCTGATCACTTCGAGGTAAGTCACCAGCCCGCCCTTGTAGCGCTCCAGCGCCAGATCCAGCGACTGCTTGGCCGCCTCCACCGCGACCCTCTGCGCCTGCGACTGCTGTTCCAGAATGCGCAGCGTGGCGAGATTATCTTCCACCTCCTGGAAAGCCGTGAGCGCCGCCTGCCGATAGTTGGCGACGGTTTCATCGTAGGACGCCGCCGCGGATTCCGAAGTCGCGCGCCGGCGGCCAGCATCGAAGATGGTTTGCGCCAGGGTAGGGCCCACGGCCCACAGGCGGCTCGGCCAGGTCAGCCAGTCCACCGGAGTATTGCCTTCGAAGCCGCCGATCGCGGTAATCAGCAACTGTGGAAAGAACGCCGCCCGTGCGATGCCGATCTGTTCGTTGGCCTCGGCGGTCCGCCGCTCGGCAGCCGCGATGTCAGGGCGACGCTCCAGCAATTGTGCCGGAATGCCCACCGGAATTACCGGCGGTACGTAATTGAGCGAAGTCTGTGGCAGCGTCAGGCTTTCCGGAGTGCGCCCCAGCAGCGTCGCGATGGCATGCTGGTAGGTGGCCCGCGAGACTCCCACGCCGATGTCGGCGGCGCGCGTGGTCTCCAGTTGCGTGCGCGCCTGCGCCACCTCGGCTCGCGAGCTGAGTCCGCCATCGTAGCGATTCTGCGTGAGCTCCAGGGCTTTCTGATAGGCCACCAGCGTCTCATCCAACAACTGCTTCTGGGCGTCGAGCGCGCGCAACTCGAAAAAGTCGATGGCGAGCTCGGCGTGCAAGCTCAGCCGGACGGTCTCCAGGTCGGCCGCGCTGGCCTGCGTCTCTTCCTTCGCGGCGGTCACCGAGCGGCGGATGCGGCCCCAGGCATCCAACTCGTAATTGACGTCGATGGGCAATGTGTATTGGCCGTAATCGCCGGCAACGGTGCCGGTGGGCGCGTTCTTCGACAGACGATTGGTGGTGATGGAAGGCGAAGTCGAAATGGTGGGGTAGAGGTTCGCGCGGTTGAGCTGAATGAGCGCGCGCGCCTCGCGAAAACGAGCCTCCGCCGCTTTCAGGGTTTGATTGGTGGGGTCGATCTGCTCTTCCAGGCCGTTCAGCTCGGCGATACCGAAAAGCTGCCACCAATCCGCGCGCAAGGTGGTGTCGGACGGGCGCGCCTGTTCCCAGCCGGCCGATTCCGTAAACGATTGCGGGGGCGGTTCGGTGAACGCCGGAGCGGTGGTGACCGGCGGCTTGCTGTATTTCGGCCCGACCATGCACCCGGTCGACAGCAACCCGCCAAGAACCACGAACACGAGGGGGCGCATCACTTCCCGGCATCCTTTGCCAGCCGCACTTCGGTGCCCGACGTGAGCGAGTCCGATGGATTCTCGATGATCGCGTCCTGCACTGTGACGCCCGACAGCACTTCCACTTCGGTGCCGTAATCGCGGCCGATGGTAATGGGCGCCAATTCCGCTTTGCCGTCGCGAACCACCGCGATCTGCATCCCCTGCGAGCGGAAAATCAGGGCATTCACCGGGACCACCACCGTGCCCACCTTGGAGCTTAGCTTGAGGTGTACCGAGAGAAACGCGCCGGGCAGTAATTCGCCCGCGGGGTTGTCGACGTCCACTTCGGTAAGCAGCGTGCGCGAGGTGGGATCGATGGAATCGGAACTGCGCACGATGGTGCCCTGGAAGCGCCGGCCGGGAAACTCCGCCTGCGTGAGTTCGGCATGCGCGCCGGGAGTGACGTCCCGCGAGTACGCCTGCGGAACGTTCACGTACACGCGTAGCTTGCTGGTGGCGGCGATATCGAACATCTCCTTGCCGGGAGCGTTCGAGCCGGCGTTGATCAGCGCCCCGATGTCGATGTTGCGCGCGGTAATCACGCCATCGAAGGGCGCGTAAACTTTTTGGAAATGCTGCGTCTCCTCCAGGCGGCGCACATTAAAGGTGGCGGAATCCACCATGGCCTTCTTGGCGTGCAGATCGCCGACCCGGTCCTCCACGTCCTGCTTCGCCACGGAGTCGCTCTTGAACAGCGACTGGTAGCGGTCGGCCGTGGTTTGCGAAAGATCGAGATTGGCCTGCGCGGTAGCCAGGTCGGCGCGTGCCTGATCGAGCTGGCGATCCACCTCGGGAGTCTCGATCTCGGCCAGCAGTTGGCCGGCCTTCACGTGCGATCCGATATCGAAATACCAGGTTTTCAGATAGCCATCGATGCGCGCATAAATCGGCGTGGCGACGTAAGCCTGGACGTTGCCGGGAAGCACCACTTCCTCCGCCGGCACGCCCGGTTTGGGATGGACGGCGGTGACGGTGGGGATCGCCATGTCCAGGGTCGCGTCTTTCAAAGTGGTTTGGGCCTGTACCCGCGACGCCACTCCGCTGAATATGGCGT